>CAJXVQ010000012.1 GCA_913060685.1 uncultured Verrucomicrobiales bacterium | reverse complement strand
TCTACACAGAGTAGATCGTCGGCAGCGTCAGATGTGTATAAGAGACAGCTCCAATACCGGAGGCCACCTGGGACCAAATCTCGGTGTCGTTGAACTGAGCATAGCCTTGCATCGTGTTTTTAATTCTCCCGAAGACAAATTCCTCTTCGATGTTTCCCATCAGGGTTACGTCCACAAGATGTTGACGGGCCGTGCCAGCAAGATCGGGACGATCCGACAGTATGAGGGGCTTAACGGATTTCTCCTCCGCACTGAATCCGAGCACGATTGTTACGGTGCCGGGCACGCCGGCACCGCTCTCTCGGCAGCTTTGGGCATGGCCTCGGCCCGCGATCTTAAGGGCGATGACAATCACGTCGTCGCCGTTGCCGGTGACGCCGCTTTCACCTGCGGCCCCACCCTCGAGGCGCTCAACAACATGGCCGAAGCCACCAACCGCTGCATCGTCGTCCTAAACGATAACGAGTGGTCCATCGACAAGAACGTCGGAGCAATGGCGAAGTACTTCAATACTCTTCAAACCCACCCCGCCTACAACGGAATCAGGGAAAAAGCTGCCAGCCTCGTCGAAAAAGTTGCCGGCCCCGGTGCCCGCAAATTTGCACACAAGATCGAGCGCAACGCCAAGAATATGATCCTGCCGAACGTTCTCTTCGAGAAATTTGGCATGCGTTACTACGGACCAATCGATGGACACGACCTTCCTTCCCTCATCAAAAGCCTTGAGCACCTCAAGGAGCAGGATGAGCCCGTCATCCTCCACATCATCACCGAGAAAGGCCGTGGATATCAACCCGCGCTCGACAAACCCGGTAAGTTCCACGGCCTCGGACCCTATAATGTCGAGGATGGATCCACCGCATCGGGAGCTCCGACCTTCTCCGAACTCTTCGGCCGGGCCGTCACTGATTTCGCCAAGGAAGACAAAACAATCACCGCGATCACGGCAGCCATGCCCGGCGGGACCAAACTGGAGACCTTCAAGGCCGAGATCCCGGAGCGCTACTTTGACGTGGGTATCGCCGAGGAACACGCCGCGCTCTTTGCCTGCGGCCACGCCTCCCAGGGCCTCAAGCCCTTCCTGGCGATCTACTCGACCTTCATGCAGCGCGCCTACGACATGATCCTTCATGACATGGCTCTGCAAAAACTCCCCGTCCGCCTTTGCATGGATCGCGGAGGTCTCTCCGGCGATGACGGACCAACCCATCACGGACTTTTTGACATCGGCTATCTCCGCCATGTCCCCGGCCTCGTTCACATGCAGCCCAAGGATGAAGACGAATTCGTCGACATGCTTTGGACCATGGCGAACTACGAGGACGGCCCGATTGCCATCCGCTACCCTCGAGGCAACGGACCCGGCACCACCATTAAGGACAAACCGGAGCTCCTCACCATCGGCGAAGCCGAAGTCCTGCAAGAAGGCAAGGACGTCTGCCTGATTCCCCTCGGAACCATGATGGAGCTCGCCCTTGAAGCGAAAGCGACTCTCGAAGAAAAAGGCTTCAGCGTCACCCTGATCAATCCCCGCTGGATCAAGCCTCTTGATTCCCGCACCATCTCAAAGTTCGCAGCACAGGCCAAGGTCGTCTGCACCTTCGAAGACCACGTTCTCTACAATGGCTTCGGGCTCTCCATCATCGAACTCTTGCACGACGATGTCATCGATACTCCCGTCGAGCGCATTGGCTGGCCGGATGAGTTTGTCGAGCACGGAAAGCCCGAGATCCTTCGCGCAAAACACGGCCTCACGGCTGAAAATGCGGTGGACAAAATCCTCCCGCACCTCGCCTAGCGGCCCATGACCTTGGGCTCTTACTTGAGAGCCCAGAGGTGCTTTGCTCCGCGTAGGATCAGCTTTCCGTCCACGTAGATGGGAGAGGCAATGATCGCCTCTCCCAGATTGTTCTCCTTCACTTCACCGAGGCCTTTATCGGTAATCTTCGCCATGAAGACCACGCCGTCCTCACGTGGGATACACAGCGTATCTCCAACAAGAATAGGCGAGGAATAGTAAGTGCTCGCAGACTTGGGTAGCTTTCCCTCCCAGAGAGTTTTACCGGTCTTCGCTTCCAGGCACGTGACCAGTCCACGACTCTTACCTCGGTCTACGATTTGATAAACATTTCCATCGTGCCCCACCAGGGTAGCGGCATCAGCAGTCGCCATCTTCTTGCGCCAAAGCACATTGGTCTTGGTGACATCGCCTTTTCCGCCGGCTTTGATCGCCATCAAATATTCGCCACGTCCGTGCGGGACGACCACGATTCCACCGGTCACCACCGAGGAAGCAATCGTGCGCCACATTCCTTTCGTTTCCGGATTGATCCCTCCGCAGAACCAGATCAATTCGCCGCTTTGAGCACTATGCCCGGTCACGTGATCCGCTCCGAAACTCACCACCGTGTCGACACCGTCGACCGAGATCAAATGAGGTGAGGTGTAGCTATCGCCGGACTCCTTGGCCGTTTCAAATTTACGATCTGTTTTCCAATTCACCTTCCCTGATCTGAGATCGAACGAAACCAAGTAGGAATTCCCCTCTGTCTGCATCACCACCACGATCACGCGGTCCTTATAGAGAAGTGGCGAGGTCCCTTGATCCCACCATAGCTTATCCTCTCCGTAAAGTTCGTGGAGATCCTTATCCCAAAGCTTCTTGCCATCCTGCGAACAAGCAGCCACGCGACCCGATTTAAAATACCCCACAACGGTCTCACCATCGGTCACCGGCGAGGAATTTGCGCTGCTGCCAACCCGCTGACCGCGCCCGGGAGTTTGCTCACCATAACTCTGCCGCCATTTCTCTTTTCCATTGAGATCATAAGCGACCAGGGAATCTTTCCCGTCGATCGGCGAAGTAATGAAAAGATGACCTTTGGCAACCACCGGCGTAGAACAGGCCCGACCCGGCAACGGTGTTTTCCAGGCCACCCGCTTACCCTCGGCATCAAACTCCATGGGAAGACTCCCCTCCGGGACAGAACCATTGCCATTGGGCCCTCTCCATTCCTGCCATTGGGCATTGAGCGGAAGTCCAAGAAGTCCCAAAACGAGAGAGCAAACTACGGTCTTTGATTTCATACCCCCGACGATACCTAACAAATTCCCACTTCTCCAAGTCTCAAAAACCCATCTTTCTTAAAAAGAATCTCATCGCCAGACCGTTTCATTCACAGAAAAGTGCGGTTTCCCTGAATTTTTCAAGAGATCTCACAATTGTGCGGTCGCTCTTTTTGAGGACGGTGCTAATCTTTCCCGACTTAGATATCGATCATTTTACTCAACTCTCATGACCCCAGAAGAATTCTCCGCTGAAATCCAAACACGCTCCGCCTTTGTAGAACCCCTTAGACAAGAGATGGCTCGCGTTCTCATTGGCCAGGACCACCTGGTCAATCGCATGCTGGTCTGTCTCCTGACCGGAAACCACCTTCTCGTTGAGGGTCTTCCAGGTCTCGCCAAGACCCTCGCGGTTAACACCCTGGCCCAAGCGCTGCAAGCTCGCTTTGGCCGGATTCAGTTCACCCCGGATCTCCTCCCCGCCGACGTCATCGGCACCCACATTTACAATCCCGGTACCCAGGAATTCAAAGCGAAGGAAGGCCCCGTTTTCACAAACCTCCTCCTTGCGGACGAGATTAACCGCGCCCCCGCCAAGGTGCAGTCCGCCCTGCTCGAAGCGATGCAGGAGAAACAAGTCACCCTGGGAGGACAAACCCGCCAGCTCCCCGATCCATTCCTGGTGATGGCGACCCAAAACCCGCTCGACCAGGAAGGAACCTACCCCCTTCCCGAAGCGCAAATGGACCGCTTCATGATGAAGGTCATCGTGGGATATCCACAGCGAGATGAGGAACGCGAGGTCCTCCGCCGCATGTCATCCACCATGACCGCTCCTTCCGCATCGGCCGTCACCACTCTTGAGGCGGTCACATCGGCGCGGGCCCTCATAAACGAGATCCACGTTGACCCCAAGATCGAGGACTACATTCTCGATATCGTCTTCGCGACCCGGGAAGAAGGCCGCCTCCAACTCTCAGAGCGCCAAGCCGGTCTCGATCTCTCTGCCTTTAACCCACTCATCACCGCTGGTGCCTCGCCACGTGCCACCATCCAGCTCATTCGTGGAGCCCGTTGCCTCGCCTTCCTCGAGGGCCGCGCCCACGTCCTGCCCGAGGACGTTAAAGCCATCGCACCCGACATCCTCCGCCACCGGATTATTCCAAGCTACGAAGCCCAGGCCGAGGACATGAGTGCCGACGTCATCATCAGCCAACTCCTCGACACCCTCCGCACCCCCTAGCAATTCCATGCTGGCTTCAGAGTTAATGGAAAAAGTGCGCCGGATTGAGATCCGGAGCAGGCGCATCGTGCAAAACCGCACCGCCGGTGCCTGGCATGCCTCCTTCAAAGGGCGGGGAATCGAATTCGCTGAAATTCGGGAATACCAGGAAGGCGATGAAATGCGCTCAATTGACTGGAATGTCTCGGCCCGCCTCGGCTCCCCTTACATCAAGCTCTTCACTGAAGAGCGCGAACAAAATGTCTTCTTCCTCGTCGATCGTTCCGCTTCCGGGCAATTCGGCTCCGGCGTCACAACCAAGGCAGAATACACCGCCGAAGTCGCCGCCGTCCTGGCCTTCTCAGCGACGCTCAACAAAGACAAGGTCGGGCTTCTTCTATACTCCGACCAAGAAGAACTCCAGCTTGATCCCGCCCGCGGACATCGGCACGTCCTCCGCATGATCCGCGAGCTCCTCGCCTTCGAACCCAAGTCACCTCGCACTGACCTCGCCGGTGGAATCGAGCACATGCTCAAAACTACCCTCAAGCGCTCCATTGTCTTCATTTTGAGCGACCTCATTACGCCCGCTTTCGATAAACCCTTGCGAGCTCTCGCCAGAAAGCACGAGGTCATCTTGCTCCACATCTCCGATCCTATCGAACGATCCCTGCCAGACATCCCCGCTCTCTCCATCAGCGACCTCGAAACCGGCAAAGTCACACGCCTGACCCGCAAAGAAGCCCGCGGACTCGCCGCCCGAACCACCGCCGCAACCGAAGAAACCGCTTCGATCTGTCGCCGGGCCGGTATCGACTTTGTCCCGCTCGACACCGCGACCGACTATCTTCCCGCCATCATCGCGCTCTTCCAAAAGCGCATCTCCCGTCGATGAAATCCTTCCTCACCGCTCTCAAGTTCACCCTCCTCGCCATCCTTCTGATCGGACTGGCCTTTGGATTTATCTTCTTCCGCGTCTGGCAAAAAAACGAACGCCCTGAAATCACGGAAAGCTCGTGGACGGAATCTGAAATCCTTCTTGGGCACTCATCGACCCTTGAACTCACCATTCAAGCTCCCTGGCACCGTAACATCAGATCAGCCTCTCCCCTGAACCACCCGGACTTCCTCTTGCCCGTCACCGATAAAGCGATTTTCACCAAAGGCTCGCTGAGTCTCCTCGGAAATCGCAACTGGACTCTGAGCATCCCCTTTGTCGCAACCGACGCCAAGCCAATCAAAGGTCTCACCGCGAGCTTTCCGATCGAGACAACCAAGCGGATCTCTCCCAATTCGGTCAACCTCGCCCTCCCCCCCCTCACCATCATTCTTCCCGAGGAGATCCCCGAAACTCCACGCGATCCGGATGCCTTTCTCACCGAGGACGAACCAAAAGACATCGTAAAAGTCGATCCACAGGCCACCACCGATTGGGAAAAATGGCGCTGGCCTCTCCTCGCCATCCTGATCATTCCCGTCATCTATCTTCTCAAGCTCAGCGGGATCATCAAAACCACGCCGCCCTGGGAAAAAGCACTTGGCAAACTCGATCAACTCGATCCCCAAACCCAGCCGGTGTCATTCTACTCCAAGCTCACCGACATTCTGAAGCAATACACTTCCGAACGCTACTCGGTCCGCGCCAGTGCCAAGACTTCCGCTGAGTTTCTCCAAATCCTGCGAAATCACCCGCGCATTCCAAACGAATTTCTCAACGAGCTCGTCAGTTTTGCTCACCTCGCCGACGATGTGAAATTTGCCGACCACACCCCCGATTCCGCCGAGGCTTCCAAGTCACTTACCCTCGTCCGCTCCTTTGTAAAATCAACCACTCCGGATCCTGACGAGGGAAAGAAAGGCTGATCGAGATCACTCTCTTTCAACGAGCCCAATCACAGACGGGCACGAATGGATGGCATCCCAAGCACCAAAGGGGAAGCAACTCGCGTGAATCGGCGACGGCCCTCACACTCCAAAAGGGTCCAAACGAAGAGAACGATTCAAAGATTTGCGGGCACGTAGTGAGGATCGTCATCGGCAACCTCCACCGTGACAAAGGCATCCGCGCTATCGATCAACTTCGCACAAGCCGGGCTGAGGTGCCGCAAGCGAATTCTCTTACCCGCCGTCTTGTAACGCTCGGCCAAAGCATTCAAAGCTTCCAGACTTGAGAAGTCAGCCACCCTGGCTTCCTTAAAATCGATGATGACTTCGTCAGGATCGTTGGAGGGAACAAGACGCTCCGAGAACTCACGTACAGACCCAAAATAGAGGACCCCTTGAAGGTTGTAGATGCGCACGCCCTCCTGACTGTCATCTCGACGAAGTCGCACATGTTTCGCGCTTTCCCAAGCAAAGACAAGGGCCGAGAGAATCACTCCGACGAAGACTGCGAGCGCAAGATTGTGCATGAATACCGTGATTAAGGTCACTGCCACAATCACGAAGATGTCGTGAAAAGGAACCCGTCCCCAGGTCTTCAAGGTCGACCACTCAAATGTCCCGATGACCACCATAAACATCACACCCACCAATGCCGCGACCGGGATATGAACAATGACCGGACCTCCAACCATGATGAAAATGGCGAGAGCAAGAGCGGCCACGATACCCGACCAACGTCCCCGCCCCCCGGACTTAATGTTAATCAAACTCTGGCCAATCATCGCACAGCCACCCATCCCGCCAAACAAGCCCGAAAGGATGTTGGCACTTCCCTGGGCAAGACACTCGCGATTGCCGCTGCCGCGAGTCTCGGTCAAATCATCGATAAGCTGGAGTGTCATCAGAGATTCGATGATTCCCACCATCGCCGCGGAAAAGGCAGTGCCAACAATCAGGATAATCGTCACCTTATCCCAAATGATGTCACCCGGCCAAACAAGAGGGGGGAATGCCCCTTTCAAAGAACCATCCCCACCACCATTCTTCAGAACATCCTCAATCGTCTTGGTCTCGAACAAGCCAAAGTAACTGGCCCCGCCTACCGCTAAAATCGCGATTAATATGGAAGGCACGGCACTCGTGAACTTGGGTAAAAAATGAATAATCGCCATCGTGATGGCAGCCAGCACTCCCATCGTAATCAGAGCGTTCTGCCCCATCCAAATTCTCTCAAGGCTCCCTGCCACTTCGGAATTAAACTCCGGATTAGGCATTTTAAAGGAGTCGAATTGCGCCATCAAAATCACAATCGCCAGGCCATTCACAAAGCCCATCATCACCGGATGGGGAACCAGGCGGATAAAGCGGCCCAGACGACCGATTCCGAAGAGGATTTGAATCAGCCCCGCAATCATGACCGTCGCAAAAAGATACTGAAGGCCGAGATCTTCGATGCCCCTCTCCGCTCCCGCGTCATTGCCGATTCGAACAACCGCACCCACGACAACCGCGATCGCACCGGTTGCTCCGGAAATCATGCCGGGCCTACCACCAAAAGAAGAGGTAATGAAACCGAGGAAAACCGCGGCCCAAAGACCGACAAGTGGATTGACCCCAGCCACAAACGAAAACGCAATCGCCTCGGGCACCAAGGCCAGTGCCACCGTCAAGCCCGAGAGGGTGTCATCTTTCCAATTGCCATTACGCTTACGGATTAGGTCAAAAATCATCGTTCAAAAGTGGATTCGGGCCACAGACAGAGTTGTCCGATCGCCAATAAGGGGGTCGGGACTACCCCTGCCTCCCCACTTTGGCAATCCCTTTCCCCTTTTTCAGACCAAGTCCTCTTCCTCCTTTTAAAAGACCCAGCTAACCCACCTTCCCCTCTTTGACCTCGCTGACTCCGAGTTCAAGCCCACTCTTTTTCCACCAATCCAGGTTCGTCGTCGTGATCAACTTCTGGGCATCTGCCGGCAAAAGCTCCATCAAGGCGTTACGCCGTCGCGGGTCGAGTTCACCAAAGACATCATCGATCAAGTAGACCGGCGACCGGCTTCCGAGTTCCCGAAGCAACTCCCCTTGCGCCAGCTTCAGCGCCAACGCCACCGTTCGCTGCTGCCCTTCACTGCCGAAGTCCTTCGCAGATCTCCCCGCAATCGTGAGTTTCACATCATCCCGATGTGGCCCAGCCAGGGTCACGCCTCTCCGTGTCTCAGAATCCTCGACCTCCGTAAAAGCCGCCTCCAAATCTCCCTTGGAACGATCAACGTATGTGATGCCCAATTCCTCGGAAGCACCGCTGATCACCTCCTGATTCCCTCCCGCAAGTGGCGCGAGGTTTTCACAAAGCTCCTTTCTCAACCGGATCATCTCACTCCCGTGCTCCAGCAACATCTTGGTGTAAGCCATCACCACGCCCTCCCTCGCCGAGTATGATTTCAAATAGCGATTCCGTGCTACGAGAGCCTTGCGATAGCGATTCCAATGATACCGGTAATCCGCATCAACCTGGGTCGCGATAAAGTCCAAAAAACGCCGCCGACTCTCGCCACCCCCTCTTACTAAATCGAGATCCTCATTGCCCATCCACACCACCAATCCACTCTCCGCAAGATACTCTCGGCGCACCGCCACCTCCTCGCCATCTGCCCGCAAAGCCAAGCCCTTGCGATCCCCCCTCACTTGTAAGGTCCGCCCCCACGCCTCACCCGCGATTCCAAATCCCTCCGCTCCTTCCCGGATCAACTGACGGGTCTGGCGCGCCCGCGGAGATTGCAAGCGCAGGAGTAAGCAAACCGCTTCGAGCAAGGATGTTTTCCCCTGCGCATTCTCACCCACAAAGATCTGTCCACCTTGATCAAGCGACAACGACACCTGCTCAAAGCATCGGAAATCCACAAGGCGCAGGCTCTCAATCAC
The DNA here is from genome assembly GCA_913060685.1 of uncultured Verrucomicrobiales bacterium. Taxonomy (GTDB): domain Bacteria; phylum Verrucomicrobiota; class Verrucomicrobiia; order Verrucomicrobiales; family Akkermansiaceae; genus SW10. The sequence goes on along the minus strand of CAJXVQ010000012.1, from coordinate 21,231 downwards.
GCCCCAACATCAGGGGCAAAACGACCCTTAGCAACGCGAAACCACCCCACAAAATTAGAAAAACCTTTTCCCAATTTTCTCATGGCAAGGGCCGTTCCAGTCATCGAACCACTCCTACAAAACCAATGAGCCTCCATGCCCAACTCTCACCCGAAGCCCAGTCTCGTATCGCGGCCCAACGCCGCACCTCAACCTTAACCAGCCTCGTCATCGCCCTCCTCGTCATGACTTTGATTGGGGTGGTCCTCATGATCATCGCCTTGGCGAGCGATGTGAACAACATTCCCGCGATTCAATACACCTCGGTCGAAGGTCCCAAAGACGACAAACTCGAGACCAAGAGGACCACCGACACCATCATGCGGAAGCCTTCTCCTCCGTCGGCCATGCGAACCAGCGCCATCGTCACCAAGTCCTCCTCACCAGTTTCGATCCCTGTTCCGGAGATCACTCCAACCGAAAGCGACTTCGGATTCGGTGACGGCGATGGCTTCGGAAATGGCGGGTTTGGAGATGAAGGTGGCCAAGGAAGCTTCCAACCAAATATTCCGGCAATAAGCCGTAAACGGTGCACCCTTGCCGACCGCATGGACCGACTCCTCAGCAATGGCGGTAACAAGGAATGCGAAGACTCCGTCGTCAGAGCACTCCGTTGGTTAAAAGAAACCCAAAACAAGGACGGATCCTGGACCAATCAAAAGCCCGTTGGCATGACCGGACTCGCCCTTCTTGCCTTCCTCGGTCATTGCGAAACTGCCGGCTCCGAAGAATTTGGCGAAACCGTCCTTGCCGCCACCACCTACCTCATTAACCGCTCCATGAAAAACAAGGGTAAGATCGGCTCCGATCTCAAGGACAACCACTGGTGCTACGAACACGCCATTGCAGTCTATGCTCTCGCCGAGGCCTACACCCTTTGCGTGAAAGGTTTCGACGAAAACATCGTACAACTCGAAGAAGCCGTCATGGCCTCCGGTCAATTTCTCATCAATAGCCAGCACAAGGGGGGCGGCTGGGACTACGCCTACAGCGAGGACAGCAGCCGCGGCGGTGACGTCTCCATCGTTGGCTGGCACCTTCAGGCTCTCAAGGCCTGCAAATATACCGGTCTCGATTTTGCCAACATCTCCCGCTGTTATAAGAAAGCCCTCGACTACGTCGAGCGCATGCAGATGCCCAGCGGGGCGATTGGATACGCCAGTCCCAGCCTTCACGGGAGTCAAGACGGAACCACCCTCGCTGCCGTCGGGGCCCTTTGCTTCCAGATTTGGAAATCCTCGTCGAACAGAGTGGCTCGAAAGGCCGTCCGCTTCATGGACAAGGAAATGAAGTTCGACTGGAATTCTGCCGACTCCGACCTCTACGGCCACTACTACGCGGTTCAGTGCATGATGAACAATGGCGGAGCCGAGTGGGAGCGATACAACAAACTCTTCCGCGACCAAGTTCTCAACAACCAGGACAAAAACGGTTCATTCAAAGTCATCGGCGGCGGGGCCAAAATCAACGCGGTGGGAGGCACCTTTGCAGGCGACGGCGGACACGGTCGCCACTACCGCACCTGCCTCGCCACCCTGATGCTCGAGACCTACTACCGCTTCCTCCCAGCCGGCAATGGCGGGAACTAGCGTTACCCAATCCAGGATGTATTGAGCAACTCCCGAAGCCTCTCAGGATCGGAGGCTGATGTTTTCGCGATAAAGCCTTTATTGTGGGCAAAGTGGACATCCGCCTCTTCTCCAACTTTCGTAAACTCCATTCGCTTGTCGTCGTTGAATCGTGACATGCCATAGCCTTCCCCACGGCGATCCGGATAGATCATCGCGACCACTTCGTCCTGCAAGCCAAGGTCTTCGACATACCGTCCCATACCCATGGCCCCGTCTTCACGGAGAAGTTCGGTGCGCGGCATGAAGAGAACTTTTTTGCCGAAGCCCATCTCCCATATCTCAGTATTCTCTGCGAGAAAGGCCAGCTGCTTTTTCATGCCACGGACGAACTTGATCAAGTCCTCACCCACCATCTTCATCACCTCATAAATCGGCTCGCCCGGCTGATGTTCGGTCGATCCGGCAAAGCGGCGGAGCAAGGTAATATCAACGGGAGAGTTCAACTTCGACATCGCCTCGCGCTCGATTCCGAGCCACTTCGCAGTGTCATTGGGACCGCGTGTATCGATGTATTCCGCAACTTCCAACCAGTCGCAAAACTTCCGCGTCTCCTCATAAATCCCCATGTGCTTCAGAACCAGACTCAGCGCACAAAGCGGTTCGGCATCACGTGGGAACTGATGGTGATCAAAGTTCATCTTCGCCTCGTCCCACTCCAAGCCCACATCCACCACTGCGATCTCAACATCCGCGAGATCCTCCGGAGTCGGTTCACGTCGAAAAATAGGCACTCCATGCTCGGCGATCAGAAGAGCGCAGGCCAGAAAATCATCCTTATGTGCCCCGCCGGGGTGAACTACGATTTGTCGAATCATGCGTGAGGGCTTAACCTCCCTTGAAGCGATGCTCAACCACGAATGAAAATCTCCGTCATCATCCCCGCCCACAATGAGGAAGAATACCTCCCCGGCGGGCTCGGGGCCGTGGCCAAAGCCGCCGAAATCTGCCCCTGTGAAGTTGAGATCGTCGTCGTTCTCAATCGCTGCACCGACCGGACCGAGGAGATCGCCCGTGAAGCCGGAGCCATCATCGCCCGTGAAGATGCCAAGAATCTCGCCCGCATTCGCAACGCCGGCTTCGCCGCCTCATCCGGCGACATCATCGTGACCGTGGATGCCGACTCCCGACTCCATCCCCACTTCCTCCGCATCGCCGTCGAAAAACTCCAGCAAAACATCATCGGCGGCGGAGCGATGGTGTTTCCCGACCGCTGGTCCCTCGGAATCGTATGCAGCGCCTTCATGGTCATCCCCTACCTCGCGAAATATCGGCTCTCATTTGCCGCCTTCTGGACCACGCGCGAAGCCTTCGGAGCCATCAATGGCTTCAACCCCGATTTCGTCACCATCGAGGATGTCGACTTCGCGATCCGGCTCCGCGACTATGGCAAAACGATCGGCAAAAAATGGGGCACCGTTTGGTCAGCGCCACTCGTCACCTCATGCCGGAAGTTCGACCAATACGGCGACTGGCATCTCGTCAGGGATCCCAATTTCCTCAAACGGGCCTTCGATGGCACCGATGAGGAAGTGGCCAATGAATACTGGTATGATCAACGTTCCGGTGGCCAATGAAACACTCGCAAGGGTAACATCTTACGAGCCTGGATTTTTGCGATAGCTTGCTGAAACCGACTCCCGGGAAAGGACCACGAAAGTGAAGACCCCCAGCATCGTCCCTATCGGAAAACTCATGCAGTTGAGACCCCCCGTTACCAGAGAGAAAATTTTATTCCGACGCTGTCCGATGAACCGAGCGGAGAGGATATTCAGCGTGATCTTGAAAATCGCAAATGCCCCTAAGCCCAGGTAAAGATATTTAATCCAGCCCAAGGAATCCGAGAATTTCGAAAAGGCTTTGGACACAGCTTCCGCATTCCTGGCGGCATCCTGACCTTGCTTTTCGCGATCAACCAAGGGAGCGGAATCGAGGGGTTCAATCGGACCAGGAGGTTCGATCTCAACCTGCTGCTCAATGACAACCTCGGGCATCGCTTCAACCGCCATGGGAAGATCTTCCATCAGGCCGAAGAGCGACCTCATAAACAAGAAGTGAAAGAGCAGCCCCAATAGCCCGAGAACTCCAAGTCCGGCCGCCACATAATGGAAGATCGCAAGGAGCCGAAGCTGCTCGGTATCACGTTGATCTTCCGGAAGCGGTGGTGGCGCCATGATTCTATGCGTCGAGTTTCAAGGCGGCGTTCTGCGCGGCCGATTTCGGTCCGTCCTCCTTCTCGGATTCGCTTGTGAGGCGCATGCCGAACGGCTTGGAAACACCAAACTCCTCCATCGTGACGCCATACATGACATCGGCGCGCGCCATGGTGCGCTTGGAGTGGGTCACGATGATGAACTGACTTTGATCGATGAAGGCATCGAGCACTTTGAGGAAACGACCAATGTTCGACTCATCGAGCGGGGCATCAAGTTCGTCCAACACACAGAACGGACTTGGCTTGACCATGTAGATCGAGAAGAGCAACGCGACCGCCGTCATGGAGCGCTCACCACCCGACATCAGCGAGATGGATTGCAACTTCTTACCCGGCGGCTTGGCGATGACTTCAATGCCACATTCGAGCGGGTCGCTTTCATCCTGCAGGATGAGATCAGCAGTCGCCTTTTCACCGAAGAGACGCTTGAACATCGACTTGAAGTTCTTAGCCACCGCGTGGAAGGTCTCGGTAAAGAGACGCTCGGATTCGGTGTTAATACGGTCAATGATTTCCAGAAGCTTGGTCTTGGAATTCACGAGGTCATCGTGCTGGTTCTTGGTGAAAGTGTGGCGCTCCTCGAGTTCATCGAATTCTTCGATCGCATCGAGATTGACAGGACCCATTGAATCAAGGCGGCGCTTCAAATCAACGACGATTGCCTCAACAAACTTCCAGTCCGGGCCTTCCCCGTCAAGAAGCTCCATGATGACGTTGTCGTCGTCTTCGGACTTCGGACCGACTTCGATCTCCTCCTCGAGAACCTCTTCTCCATCGACGGAAGCCTGCACTTCGAACGCCTTGCGGCGTCCTTTCTTTTCAGTCTCCTTACGCTCATTAATACAAGCAATAAGAGCATGGGTATCCGGACGGAAATGCTCGAGATCAATCTGGTGGCGCTCCACCGTCGAGTTGACAAGGTTTTCAAGTCGGAGATCGAGCTTGGTGCAAGCCACTTCCTCTTTGCTGATTTGATTCAGAACGATGTTTTGGCGGCTACGAATTTCTGAGAAAGCAGCTTCCGCTTCTTCAATCCCGCGGGCCAGCCCTTTGCGTTGCTCGTCGGCATGACTCAGTTCCTCGGCGAGGGTAGCGACTTCGGAGCGATAGCCCTCCATCTCCTCGATGAGAGTCTTGTTCTCACCATCACCTTTCGTGATGCGCTCGCGGGCCGATTCGATCTCATGCTTGCGCCGTGTATTCAGCTCGGCCAATTCACGAATCCGACGGCTCATCGGATCCTGCTCACGGGCCGCCGAATCGCGGGCCTGCCTTTCGACGGCCAAAGCGGTCTTGGCTTCGTTGAGTTGTTCGCGGGATTCGTTTTCACGCTTGATCGCTTCCTCGGCACGGGCCGAAAGCTTACGCGAGTCATCCTCCAATGCGGTCAGTCTCTCGCGAGCCCGGGCCAGTTCGTTCTCAAGCGCGGATCGGCTGTCCGTCGCGGTCTTCTCACGACCTCCGAGTTCTTCACGCTCCCACTTGTTGTTCCCGACCTTGGACTCAATCGAGTCGGCTTCGCGTTTCGCCAGTTTCAACTGACCCTGTAAAGTCGAGTCCTCGACGCGATGACGCTGAAGGCGCTCCTTGGCCTGCTCCAGTTCCTCACGGAGCTCCTTGGTGCGGGCTTCACAATCGAGAATATTTTGCTCGGCTGCTTTTTCCGAGGAGGCCAATTTGGTGACCTCCACTTCGAGAGCTTCGATCTCATTACGACGCTTCAAGAGTGAGTTATCTTTGCCACCACTGGAGCCACCCCGGAGAATCCCCTCGGGCGTGAGAATTTCACCGATCGTGGTCACAAAGGTGAGATCCGGATAGTCGCGGCGGAGCTTGAGAGCAGTCGCCCGGTCTGGAACAATCAAGACCTCGGCGAGGAGATGCTCCATCAGGCCGGTGAATTTGGAAGCGACTGTGACCACATCAAGGGCCCAACCCAAAGCTCCTTCAGGAAGAGATTCAATTTGGCTCCCTTTGGCCACCGGCAAAAGGCTCTCGGGCAGGATGGCCGCGGTCCCCTTCTTACCGTCGACGAGGCGTTCGATGATGGAATCAGCGAGTTCCTCATCCCGGACAATGATGGCTTGAAGAACTTGCGAAAGAGCTGCCTCGACTGCCACCGCATATTCATCCGGCGCCTTAAGTTCGGTTCCAAGCAAGCCATGAATCCCGGGCTTGATCAAGTCAGGGTCATTGAGGCCCTTAAGGACTGCTTGCGTTCCTTTTTCGAGTCCCTCGCCGCTTTCGACCAGCTGCTTGAGAACATCGAGACGTGAACTCCTTTGCGAGTAAGCCCGGTTGGCTTCCGAAGCCGCCTTGCGAGCCAAGTCAAGAGAACCTCGTACTTCTTCAAACTCCCGCTGGGTCTTATCCTTGGCCTCCTCAAGTCCGGGCAGCGTTTTCTGGTGATCCTCGAGAAGTTTGATGAATTCATCCCGCTCGGCAACTGTTTTGGTCTGCTCGATGCGGAGCCGCTCGGCTTCGTCCTCGAGCTGCTTCATGCGCTCTTTGTTGCCCTCCATCTGGCTCAGTGCGCTTTCGATCTTGGCTTGGGAACTGGCGATGATCTGCTGGGTCGAGTTGGCCTCGGCACGGACCCGGCGCAGTTGATTCTCGGTTTCCTGCCGCTCCCGGGCGAGGCCATTGGAAGCCTGCTGGCGCTCGCTCGCCTGACTCTCTTTGTCGGAAATCCGCGTCTCAAGATCCTGCAAGGCCGCCTGGCTTTGCTGCAGAGTCTCCTGCTGCTCGGCGAGGTTTGATTGCGTGGAATCAATATCTTTTTCGTTCTGATCAAGCCGCTCGGCGAGCTCGCCTTTGCGTTCGTTATTGAAGGAAATACGGTTCTCGGCAGCCGAAATGGCATTCTTCCTATCCGAAAGGCGCTGACGCAAACCCGAAAGCTGGGAATCAAGTGCCTGGGCTTTATCGCGTGCCTCGACAACGGCGAGTTCCTGCCCGGGGAGATCCTGATCAATGGTATTCCGGCTATTGAAAAGCGAAGAGAGCGAAACAAGTAACTCAGCGCGCTCGGCAGTCAGACGTTCCCAAACCCGATGGCTCAGGTGGGTGTCCAAAATGGTGACATCCTTGGAGAGCGCTTGATAGCGGCGCGCTTTGGAAACCTGCCGTTTGAGAGAATTCATGCGGCGTTCCTGCTCGGCAAGGACGTCGGAAACGCGGAGAAGGTTGCCCTCGGTATACTCGAGCTTGCGTAGCGCGTCTTTTTTCTCCTTCTTCGATTTCGTGATCCCGGCGGCTTCCTCGAAGACCTGACGTCGATCCTCCGGTTTGGCCGAGAGAAGCATGTCGATCTTGCCCTGCTCCATAATTGAGTAGGACGAACGACCGATTCCGGTGTCCATGAAAAGATCGCCGATATCGCGGAGGCGGCAGCGGGTGTTATTGATGAGAAACTCTGATTTTCCGTCGGCATAAACCCGACGGGTGATCGAAACCTCGTTGTAATCCGTCTTCAACGCCACTTCGCAATCCGCCAAGGTAAGGGTCACTTCGGCCATCCCCAGCTTCTTGCGCTTTTCAGAACCATTGAAAATGACGTCCGCCATTTCTCCGCCGCGAAGCGCCTTGGCTGAGGTCTCTCCCAAAACCCAGCGAATGGCATCAACAACGTTCGATTTGCCACAGCCATTGGGCCCGACAATGCCAGTCACGCCTTGGGCGAATTCAAAGCGGGTCTTATCGGCAAAGGACTTAAAGCCGTAAATATCGAGGGATTTGAGATACATGAGGAGTGATTCAGATTAAAAACGCAACAGCACGGTGTGCCGTCCAAAGACTCTACGAGCCACCTGCCCGGCAAGCAAGATGGCTCAACCGAAAACACTACATAAGGGGTGTTAATCAGAAAAACAACACAATATGATGTGCATCGGGGTAATTAAGGATTTTTAAATAATTGGCAGTTCTCGGGACGGAGAGCTCCAAACGGCTCACAAAAACCGGCATACGTGACTGTCCACGAAGACTTCCCATGAAATGGACGAGCCTCCCCCATCAACCGGCAAAAGCACTCGATGGCAGCCCCTTGACGCCAAGCCCCTTCACCACGAAAAGCCGCCCGGCGTGCTCTTCTTTCTCGGTCTTATGCACCCCGGTGGTAACGTAAAGGTCACTTAAGTCCGAACCACCAAAGGTACAAGCAGTCGTCTCAAGGCAGGGAAGCTCCACTCGCTGGACCTCGTAACCGCTTACCGGATCAAAGGCCGTCACGCAGGCCCCATGACAGAAGGCGATCCAAAGGTGGCCGTTTTCATCAATCGCCATGCCATCCGGCGAGCTTTCAATATGATTCATGGCAACCACCCGACGAGAATTGGTCAGCAAGCCATCGACATAATCAAACGCAAGGACCTGCTTCGTCGGCGTATCGATATAATAACAAGTCTGCCCATCGACCGACCAAACGATCCCGTTTGAATTCGTAACCGGCCCATAGGCCTTGGTCACCTCCAGCTCAGGCGAGAGCCGGTAGAGATCTGCATCCCCTTCCTTCTTCACCAAACTAATCGTCCCGGCAAAGAAGTGCCCGTCCGGCGCACATTTGCCGTCGTTAAACCGATTATTTTCCTTATCCGGCTCGGGATCAGCAATCTGGGTGATCTCTCCGCTTTCCTCGTCAAGAAAGGCAAACCCTTGATCCCCGGCAATCACCAGCCCGCCGTTTCGTCTCGGCACGACCGCCCCAACCCGCTGACCAACGTCCCAAATAGACTCACTCCCGGTCTCTGGATCGAAGGCAATCACCTTGTGGGACTCAATATCGACATACAAAAGTCGGTCTCCAGACCAAATCGGCCCCTCACCCCAAGTCGAACGAAAACTACCAATCGGTTCAATTGTCATGGCCTGACAAAAACTTTGTAACGGTCATTTGTCGAGAATTTCAAAGGAAATGCCGAAAAATGAACGATTCCCAGCCACAGACCGTTATAAACGTCGTTCTGGTCAATGTCTTGACAAGATCGCTGATTCTTGGCACGCACGAACCGTCGGTTACCAAGACCGATTTAACCTGCTACTCTCCCTTAGCCCCCCTACAAATTTATGTCAAACGAAGTCACTTCCTGGATCTGGTTCGGACTCTACACAACCGTTCTTCTGGCCCTTGCCGGTTACGGTTTCCACCGCCTGACCATCCTTTATCTCTATTTTAAGCACGGCAAAAAACGCCCCATGCCTGACCGCGAGTTCGAGGAAATGCCCCTTGTCACGATTCAGCTTCCTGTCTTCAACGAGCTGCACGTGGTCGATCGCCTCCTTGATGCCGTCTCCGCGCTCGACTACCCACATGATAAGCTCCAGATCCAAATTCTTGACGACTCGACTGATGAAACGGTTGAAATTTCCCGTGCAGGTGCCGCCCGTCTTCGTGACCAGGGTTTCGACGCTGAGTGCATTCACCGGACCGACCGCACAGGTTTCAAGGCCGGTGCACTCGAAAACGGCATGAACCAGTCGAAGGGGGATTACATCCTTATTCTCGACGCGGACTTCGTCCCCAACCCAGACCTTCTACAGGAGACCATCCACCACTTTACCAATGACAAGATCGCATTGGTTCAGACTCGTTGGGGCCACCTCAACCGTAACTACAACGCCCTGACCCGCGTTCAGGCCCTCTTTCTTGATGGTCACCTCGAACTCGAACAAACCGCCCGGAACCGCTCGGGCCGTTTCTTTACCTTCAACGGAACCGGCGGTATCTGGCGTAAGTCAGCCATCGAAGACGCCGGAGGCTGGGAGCACGACACTCTCACCGAGGACATGGACCTCAGCTACCGCGCCCAGCTTAAAGGATGGAAGTTCATTTTCCTCAAGGAAGTTGAAACTCCCGCCGAGCTCCCTGTCGACATGGCCGGCTTTAAAAACCAGCAACATCGCTGGACCAAAGGTTCCATTCAGTGCTGTAAGAAATGCCTCCCCTCCATCTGGAGAAGTAAGTTCCCTCTTGCGGTAAAACTGGAGGCCACCGCCCACCTCACCGCTAACTACGCTTACCTCGCCCTGATTGCGCTCTGCTTCTTGATCTTCCCCAAGAATCATTGGGGTCCTGATTTCGGCCTTTGGGGAAACCTCCTTATCAACCTTCCGATTTTCTTCTTCTCCTCGATCTCGATCATCGTCTTCTATGCCGTGGCCCAAAGATCCCTGAACCCAAAGACCTGGCTGCGCGAAATTTGCTACCTCCCTCTCCTCCTTGCCCTCGGAATCGGAATGGCAGTCAATAATGCCAAAGCAGTGATTGAAGCCATGATTGGTCACGAGTCCGGATTTGTCCGCACCCCCAAGTATGGCATTGAAGGAACCAAGAAACAGGAGATCAAAAAGAGTGGCTACAAGGCCCTCAAGAGCCTCACCCCGGTCGTAGAGCTCCTCTTTGGATTCTTCTTCCTCTTCGTTGTGCTGGATGCCGCGATCACCGGAAATTGGCCTTCAGCGATCTTGTTGCTTCCCTTTCCCGTAGGATTCTTTTACACTTCTTTAAATTCATTGGGACAGATGGCAAATTTGCTTCAACTTTTGCCACTCCGCTCGAAGAAAGACTAACCACCTCCACGATCTTAAAACTTCATCATGCGCTCTCTTCGTCCGGTCGTCCTCCTCATTCTCGCCGCCCTTCCATTCATCGCCACAAGCTGTGGACCGACGTATGACAGCGACAACAAAATGGTGGTCAGCGTCCGGGACCAGAAGATGCTTCTGGTGCGCGACGGAAAGCCAGTCAAAGCCTATTCGGTTTCAACCTCCAAATTTGGTCTGGGGAGTCAACGTGGGAGCAATCGCACGCCCCTTGGCAATCATGTCGTTGCCAAGAAAATCGGGGCTGGTGCCCCAACCGGATCGGTCTTCAAGAGCCGCCGCCGCACCGGTCGGATCATGAAGCCCAATACCATCGGTCGCGATCCCATCGTCACCCGGATTATGTGGCTCAGTGGAAATGACCGCCATAATCGCAACACTTTTGGGCGCTGTGTTTACATTCACGGAACCCCGGCCGAGCACAAGATCGGGCGACCTGCTTCCTACGGCTGCATTCGCATGAAGTCTAACGACGTCATCGATCTCTACAAACGCGTCGGCGTTGGTGCTGGAGTCAAGATCATCCGTGGTTCACTCGACACCACCCGGGAAGGAAGGACCTACTACGCCCGCAGAGGCGGCAAGGATCGCGCCACCGCAACACGCTGGTAGACCCCACCAATCTGTGCCACACACCCTGAATCCCGATCACCTCCGCGAGCTGTCTCCCCAGGAACGGCTCGTTTTTTTGAAAGCCAAGCTAAACGCATGGCATTCCACGCTCCATGAAAGACACCTTGGAGGCGAACCCGGGTTGGCCCACTCGGAAGCACAATCAGAGGTCATCGACCACCTCATTCGCGCGATTTACAAATCACTCCTGAAGCCTGGAGAAGAATTGGAAAACTTCGCCTTGGTTGCCAGTGGCGGATATGGACGCGGCCTCATGAACCCCGGTTCCGATGTTGATCTCCTGTTCCTTACCGCCAACCCTTCCCATCGGATCTCAAAGCGTATTTCCGAAATCATTTGCGAGATTCAAAACCTCATTTGGGATCTCGGATTCAAATTCCTCCCCTCGACCCGCTCCATCCCCGAATGTATCGCCGAGGCGAAACGAGAACCTCAATCTCGCACTGCCATCTTCGATGCACGCCTTATCATCGGGTCCCGGGATCTCTTTGAGAATCTTCAAACCACTTTTCGCAAAGCCTGCATTGAGAAGGACAAAGAAAAGTTTTTTGAAGAACGAAGCCTCGACATCAAAAAACGTCACGCCAAGTGGTCTCATACCGTCTTCCTTCAGGAACCAAATATCAAAGAGAGTCCGGGGACACTTCGTGATTACCATAATCTTGACTGGATCATCGATGCCGAAGCCGGCACACGCTCGATGACCGAACTCGTCTCCCGGCGAATCCTCAGCCGTCGTGCCCGGCGGGAACTCAAAGACGCCTTCAACTTCCTTCACCGCGTCCGTAACGCCCTTCACTACCACGACAAGGGGAATGATATTCTCACTCTCCGCTTCCAGGGAGTGCTCGCCAACGAATTTGGCTATCCGGAAAAATCCATACTTCGCCGGATCGAATCCTTCATGCGGGACTACTACACCCACGCCCGCAACGTTCACAATCACACCAAGTCAATTTTTGAGATTTTCGAACTCCAACACGCCGAGAGCCAAAGCCACGGCCTCCGGTCAAAGCTCACTTTTGGCTTGGTCAAAAAGAAACCGCAGGTCCTGGATGACTACACCATCCGCGACGGTCGTCTCTTTCCGCGGCGCAAAACGATCTTCGCTGAAAACCCAAATCGGCTCATTCGCTTGTTCGCCTACTGCCAGAAATATGATGTCCGCCCTTCCCCTTCGCTCCGCAAACTGATCAAGGAGAACTGGGATCTCATCGATAAATCCTTCCGGCTTCGTAGCGAGAACCGTGATGCCTTCCGTCTGATTCTTGAGAAGAAAGGCCAGGTCGCCCGCATCCTCCGCCTCATGCACCGGTCCGGGGTCCTCGGACGCTACCTCCCCGAATTTGGCGCTCTGGATTGCCTCGTCCAACACGAATTTTTCCACCGCTACACTGCCGACGAACACACTCTCCGCTGCATCGACCAACTCGACGGCCTCATGGAGGACGAGAATCCGCGCTACCAAATCTATCGCGACCTCTTCGTCAAACATCCCGACCCCTACGCTCTCTTCATCGCACTGATCCTTCACGACACCGGCCGGGCCAAAAATGTCCGTGAGCATATTGATGGATCCGCGATGCTGGCGGCACGACTGTGCAGACGCCTCCAGATTCACGGCGGCCGTCGCTCGCTCATCATGTTTCTCGTTGATCACCACCTCACCCTGTGGCGCTTTGCGACGAAGAAGAACATTGATGACCCGGAGGTCATTCGCGAATTTGCCGGACTCATGCAGGACCGCCATCGCCTCGACGCCCTTCTCCTTTTCACCTTTGCTGATTCCAACGGGACCAATGAGGAAGCTTGGTCACCGTGGAAGGAAAGCCTCATTCTCCAACTCTACCGCAATACCCGCGAATTCATTCTTGAAGGGATGACCGCTGACAAGAAGGAGATCAACGAAGAGGTTCAAGAGAGCCTTTCCGCAATCAAATCCGGACTAAAGGAAAAGTATCACGAAATCTTCGACGAGCACTCCAAGCTCATGCCGAAGCGCTACTTCCGCTACCGGAGCAAGAAAAGCATCTCAAAGCACATCGTCGCTCTTTGGCAATACATCGATCGCCGCAAGCGCCGACCCGAAACACCTTTCGAGTGCGCGGTTCAGTGGATTGACCACCCCAAGTTCGGATACAACGAGCTGATCATCGCCAGCCACGACTCCCACCGATTTCTCGAAAAAATCTGCTGCGCCCTTGCGACGCATCAACTCAGCATCCTGTCCGCTGACGTCTATACCCGACCCGATGGGATCACGCTCGATCTTTTCCGGATCTGTGACGGTGACCTCAAGGCCATCTCTGACACGACAAAGCAGAAGGCCATCGTTGCCACAATCTACGAAATCAACCAGCAGGAGGAATACGACCCCGCCAAGTATCTCAAAAAGAAAACCAACTTTCTCAATCCTGAGACCGAGCAAGTCGTTCAGTTTCCCGTCCGAGCTTGGATCAGTAACGATCTCGATCCTCACTACACCGTCATTGAGCTTCAAGCCCTCGACCGCATTGGACTTCTCCATGACGTCCTCCGGACCGTCAACGATCACAATCTTGAGACCGTCCACTCACGCATCTGCACCGAAAAAGGAGCCGCTCTTGATTCCATCTACGTCAGCACAAAAGACGGTAAAAAACTCACCGACGAAGAAGCGATGGAAAAGTTGGAGGACGACCTCAGGACCCTGCTGATTTAAGCCGGAAGAGAACCTATCAAACCATTTCCTTTCCATCTTCTTGAACTACCAATTTTTGTAGCAAGATAGATGATTTCGGAAGTCATTCGTATTCAATTCCCCCCTTTCAAGAAGATACTCTCATCATCTTCTTCCCCAAAGACCGGCCCCGTCCCCGAAATTTCGAAGAAAACCAGGGCCGGGATCAGAATCGCAAGAACCAGGCGTGAGAACTTCATCTCTTACTCCGCCATGGCAGCCTCGATCTCTTCAACCGTTGTCGGAAAATTGGCGAACATATCGATGTTCCCGGTCTCTCCGATAATCACATCGTTCTCGATACGGATTCCGAGATTTTCCTCACGGATATAGATACCCGGCTCGATGGTGAAGACCTGCCCCACATCGAAGGGAGCATTGGCGGGGCTGACATCGTGCACGTCCAAGCCGAGATGGTGGGAGGTGCCGTGCATGAAGTATTTTTTGACCAATTTCTTGGAGGCATCCTGCTTCTTGGCTTCCTCGGCATCGATCAGGCCAAGCCCGATGAGCTCTTTCTCCATAATCTCGATCACTTGCTTTTGGTAGTCGATCGGATTGCCGCCCGGGCGGAGAATATCATTGGCGGCCCACATGACACGAAGCACGGCCTCATAAACATCCTTCTGACGTGGAGTAAACTTTCCATTCACGGGAACGGTCCGGGTCATATCGGCATTCCAATTCGCATATTCCGCGCCCACGTCCATCAAGACCATCTCACCGTCCTCGCAAAGATCCTTGTTCTCAAGGTAATGCAGAACGCAGGCATTCTTACCCGAACCAATGATGGGAGAATAGGCAAAGCCCCGGGATCTGCTCCGCACAAACTCGTGGAGGTATTCTGCTTCCAGTTCCCACTCACCAATTCCTGGCTTGAGGAATTTCAAAACCCGGCGAAACCCAGCCTCGGTAATATCGATGGCTTTCTGCAAAAACTTAATCTCCTCCTCGTCCTTGAACAGCCGCAGTTCCTGTAATAACAGAGCCACGCGCTCATAGCGATGCAGCGGGTAACGCTCCTGACACTGGCGAATGAAGCGGCGATTCCGGGTCTCCACCGTGATATCAGCCCGGGCATACTCATTCGTATGAAGATAGATATGATCAACTTGAGGGGCAAGACGATGAAGAGCAGCTTCGAAGCCATCGTTCCACTGCACATTCTTAATCCCTGAAACATCGGTCGACTGCTCTTTGGTCAACTTATCACCTTCCCAGACCGCGATGTGCTCGGAGGTTTCTTTCACGAAGAGAATCTCCCGGTCCTCCTTCGTGGGAGTTCCAGGGCATAAAACGATGACGGTTTCTTCCTGATCGATGCCGGTCAGGTAGAAAAGGTCGTTATTTTGGCGAAGAGGTAGCGTTCCGTCAGCATTCGTCGGCAAGATATCATGAGCGTGAATAATCACTAAACTGTTTGGCTTGAGCTTCTTGAGAAGTTTCTCACGGTTCCGGACGAAAAATTGTGGATCGATAGAGTCGTATCGCATGGGCGCTAATTCAGCCGTTTTCATCCTTTCTGGCAAGAGCGGACTACAGACAGTTCATGTCCCCTCCTACCCGTAATTGGATGAGCCCCAAAATCGAAACTCTCCTCACTCGGCCCAGCCCTCCTTGACAAGCAGGTGAAGGTCAGATTCTTTCCAAATCCAAAAAAATTCTATCGACTCAAGAAGGGCATGAACACTCTCGCGATTCCCGTGCTTCTCTTTTCCAATCTGGAAAGATACACCACGGTCATTCGTGGCCGACTTTTTCCATCCTCAATTTGAAAAACTTATTCTTTCCGTCACGGGAGCTCTGCGGATTGAAACGACCGAACTTCTTCAGGAATTATGGAGCGGATATGGGAAAATTCTCCGTGTTCATTTCAAGGATGATGCGCACCCATGCATCGTCGTGAAGCACATCTGCCCTCCCCTGGATGCCCGCCATCCCAGAGGGTGGAATACCGATCACTCGCATTTGCGGAAAGTGAAATCCTATGAAGTCGAAACATCCTGGTATCGCGACTGGAGTATGAAATGCGACGAACTCTGCCGGGTTCCAAAACTCCTCGCCTTCGAACGGACGAACGGAGAAACCCTACTCGTATTGGAGGACCTTGATGCCAGCGGGTATCCAGCCCGGGATCTCCCTCAGATCGAAGGATGCCTCCGGTGGCTTGCGCATTTTCATGCCACCTTCATGGGGAAGGAGCCCGAGGGCCTTTGGAAAACCGGCACCTATTGGCACCTCGCCACCCGCCCGGATGAATGGACCGCACTCGATCCCGGGCCACTCAAAGAGGCCGCAAAAGGAATCGATGACAAACTCGCTCAAACAACCTACCAGACCTTCGTCCACGGTGATGCCAAACTGGCCAATTTTTGCTTCTCCCCATCAGGTGACCAGGTTGCAGCCGTCGATTTCCAATACGTCGGCGGTGGCTGCGGCATGAAAGATGTCGCCTATTTAATCGGGAGCTGCCTCGGAGAATCCGAGTGCGAGAATCAGGAAAAAGACCTGTTAAATTTTTACTTCGAGGAACTTCGCTCCGCACTTTTGGAGAAACAACCTGACCTCGATCCGGAAGCTGTCATTGCCGAATGGCGCGCGCTATTTCCAATCGCATGGACCGACTTCCATCGCTTTCTGAAAGGCTGGAGCCCGGGTCATTGGAAACTGAATTCATACAGTGAACGAATGGCTCGCAAAGTCTTGGCGAGTATCGCCAGCGAATCGTAACGGCTGGAATCAGAAGAGATGCGCTTTCCTCATGGAAGGCTCTTCGGTGCAATTGGCAACCAAGACATTCCTTGGGTTTTTCATTGGCTATCACGACAAGAACTCCTGATATTCCCCTCGATGAAGACCTACGATACCTGGCTCGCCAAGCTGCGCAAACGCGCCCAGCCCAGCGGGGCCTTGAGCCAGTGGGCCGAGATACTCTCCAGGAAGCAAGGCGGTGACACCGGAATGTGGCGGGAGCACTTGAGAGAGATTTTAGAGCAAGAGGAGAAAGCGTCCTTGGACCTCATCCTCGATCTCGATCTCATCACGGCACCAGCGATAGAGAAAGAGAGTCCCGATAAACAGATTCCACTCTGGTAGCGTAAGGGCGCATTTCATCCGCCACGCCAAGATCCCGGATCGACGACGCCTGGGAAGTGCCGTCACGAAAAAGCGCGACAGGCCAAACCCGTCGCGCTTTTGAAATTTAAAAAGACCGAGCTTTTATTTGCCCCAAGCCTCGAGAAGCGCCTGTCCCATCCCGGAGGGAGTCTCGGCTACTATGATACCAGCATCGGCCATAGCGGCTTTTTTGGCTTCGGCAGTTCCCTGACCACCGGAGACAATCGCGCCAGCGTGGCCCATGCGACGTCCCGGAGGAGCCGTGGCACCGGCAATGAATCCCGCGACGGGCTTCTTGCAGTTTTCCTTGATCCAGGCCGCTGCCTCTTCCTCGGCAGATCCGCCGATTTCACCGATCATGATGATCGCTTCGGTCTCGGGGTCTTCATTGAAGAGCTTGATGATATCGAGGTGGGAAGTTCCATTGATGGGATCACCACCAATGCCAACACACGTGCTTTGACCGTAGCCAAGCGAAGTCACCTGCCAAACGGCTTCGTAGGTGAGCGTGCCGGAACGGGAAAGAATTCCTACATTCCCTTTCTTATGAATGTAGCCCGGAGCGATCCCGATCCGGCAGCCGCCGGTGGAATCAGGACCAGTTCCGGGAGTCACGACTCCGGGGCAGTTGGGCCCGATGAGACGGGTCTTGGATCCACGCATGTATTCCTTCACCCGCATCATGTCCATGACGGGGATTCCTTCGGTGATGGCCACGACGAGATCAACGCCGGCATCGACTGCTTCGAGGATGGCATCAGCCGCGAATGGTGGCGGCACGAAGATCGCGGAAGTGGTCGCCCCGGATTCCTTCACGGCCTCGGAGACGGTGTCGTAAACGGGCACCTTGTGATCACCGTGATCGAAGGTCTGGCCTCCTTTTCCGGGAGTAACACCAGCGACAAGCGCGGTGCCGTAATCGAGACTAAGACCGGCATGGCGTCCGCCAAATCCACCGGTGATTCCTTGCACCAAAACCTTGGTGTCTGCATTAACTAGAATAGACATCTTACTTTATGAGGTTTGTAGGTTAGACGGAAGCGACAGCCTTCTTGGCGGCATCGGCAAGGTCTTCGGCACCAGTGATGGCGAGTCCGGAGGCTTTCAGAGTTTCGCGCCCCGCGGCCACGTTGTTTCCTTCGAGGCGAACGATGAGTGGAAGCTTAAGTCCCGTTTCCTGAACGGCTGCCACCACGCCATTGGCGATAATATCACAGTCCATGATTCCACCGAAGATATTGATAAGGATGGCTTCAACCTTGGGGTCGGATTGGATGATATTGAAGGCCCCAACGACTTGCTCCTTGGTGGCACCACCTCCGACGTCGAGGAAGTTGGCGGGGTCACCTCCGGAAAACTTAATGGCGTCCATTGTCGCCATGGCGAGACCTGCTCCGTTCACGAGGCAGGCGATGTTTCCATCGAGACCGATGTAGCTGAGGTCGAACTCGGAAGCGGCAACTTCGCGGGGATCTTCCTCTTCGATGTCGCGGTAGGCGAGAACCTCGGGGTGGCGGTAGAGCGCGTTGTCATCGAAACCGAACTTGGCATCGAGGGCGAGCACCTGGCCGTCCTTGGTTTCGACAAGCGGATTAATTTCCACCATGTCACAATCGAGGGAGACGAAGAGCTTGTAAAGATTCTTGAGAAGCTTGCCAAATTCCTTGGCAGCGGGGCCTTTGAATCCGAGAGCTGCCGTAAGCTTGCGGACTTCATAAGCCTGCAATCCGGCGAGCGGATGAATAAGCTGCTTGATGATTTTCTCAGGGCGGTTCTCAGCCACTTCCTCAATGTCCATGCCTCCTTCAACCGAAGCCACAATGACGGGACGGCTGGTGTCACGATCCATCAGCATCGAGAGATAATACTCGTGCTTAATCTCGACGGCATCGGCGACCATGACCTTACGGACAAGGCGGCCTTCGTCGCCGGTTTGCTTGGTGACGAGAGTCTCGCCAATCATCTTGCCAGCGATCTCGCCGATGTCAGCGGGATCCTTTGTCAGATGAACTCCACCCTGGAAGCCATTTTTGAAAGTGCCCTTTCCCCGGCCACCTGCGTGGACCTGGGCTTTCACGACCATAAGATCGGAGCCAATTTCTTCTGCGATGGCTTTCGCCGCTTCAGCTGATTCGGCCATCTTTCCCCGGGGACTGGGGACATCAAAGCGATCGAACAACTCCTTTGCCTGATATTCGTGGATATTCATGCTGGAAACCGTTCGGACGCTAGCCATGGATTCCCCCCGTGCAATGCTAAATCAGCTGAAATATCGGTCTCTCAATTTCCGCCGAGGCCCACAATGCCCTTCGAAGGCCTTCTACCGGACCTCAACAAATCCCCGTCACGGTGGATCACTCCGTCAATACAGCGCTCGCTTCGAAAAGAACTCGTCTACCGCCAATTAGACCAGTCGACGAGTGCGCAGCATTATCCCACTACCCAGCAGGCAGGCAAGGCCGAGAATGCTGGAAGGCTCGGGGATCCCGACCACCTGGAGGCTCCAGCTCTCCAACACGTGGTTGTCGCCGCTCGAGAGATCTGCGACGAACAAGGTCCAGTCCCCATTGAGATCGCCACCGACAAACGCGCTGAGATTGGCCGTCGGCGCATCGGTGTCGAGGACGAGGTTTGGGTCGATCAAGCGGCCATCGGGCTGCCAGCTTCCAGTCAGCGGACTTCCGATCGCCGGAGTAATCAGGCTCCCATAGCTGTGCACGTTGGTCGCGGCGAGATCGTCCAAGGTGATGTTGAAGCCATCGTGATCGTATCCAAAGGTGTTACCCGAAGCACTGCCAACCCGGTTTAACAAAATCGAGATGTCCGATCCGTTCGTGAGGTAGGCGTAGAGGTCGCCGTTGAAGCTACCACTCAAGTCAAGAGTGACGGTGATCGACTCAATATGGGTGATACGCGAGCCGCTAATGCTGTGCGTGTCCGTCAGCCCGCTGGGATTGCCGTCGGGAATCCCAAGGGCCAAACCGCCGAAGCTGTAGTTCTCCATGATACTCGCCGCACGCGCGGAAGAGGTCGAAAAGACGGTGACGGCGGCTGCCACTGAGACCGCGATTGTGGGGAGCGGGAAGTGTCGAAAATTTCTCATGATTCTATCCTGTGTTAGTGGGTTGTTTCTGGCGTTCCAATGGATCATGGGAAGACGGTGCGGTAATAACGGCCCGGTGGCAGAGGCGGCGGGTCCGTAAAGATCAGCCTGCCGAGGCCGTCGGCCGCCACCGAGGCGCGGTCGGTCCAGATGAGAAGGTCATCGCTGCTCTGAACTCGATAGGTCCGGCCTGGAATTCCACCGAACACCGTCTCCGCCGATCCATCTCCCAACAACTTGAAACTGACGATGTTCATCGACGGAGCGTTGTCGACGATCAGGGAGACGGTAACCGTCCCGGTCGCCGTCCGCCCAAGGCTATCCTGCACCGTATACTCGAAGGTGTCAGCGCTCAGGTGTCCGTTTGGGTCATAGAAGACAGTGCCTCCGCTGAGAGTCACAATAGCCGGGCTGCCACCCGGATTGTTCACTGCGGTGATGGAGAGCCCTGCGTTGGTGCCGGTTTCCGGATCGACGTCGTTGCTGAGCAGTGTCGCGACCGATACCTTGACGCTCTGGCTTGGAAAGCGGTCTATTGCGTCGGTACCTGCGATGGGGTGGGGGCTTTGGACAGCCCCGGCGTCCCGCAACCCGTTTGACGTGCGGGGATTCCCAAAGACGTCAGTCGTGATCACCATCCCGTCAATGGGATTGATAAGCTGGTTGGTCCCGTCTGCATCAGCCACTGCATTGATGAGATTACCGCCCAAGGCTGGGTAGGCTCCATCGGGGAGAGGATCGTAGAAGTTGATTTCCGGATCACCAGGGATGGTTCCAATATTAAAGGCAGAATCGGTGAGCAAGTTAGGTTGAGCAAAGAGGGCTTTGATGTCTGCAGATGATTGGGACGAAGTAGGTGAGATATAGGTTGCCGCATCAGCGCTGAATATCCCACCGAGGCCTCCGCCGGGGAGTGGACCATTGTCGTAGGCAGGGTCGTTGTCGCTGCCGATAATGTGCTGGTTCAATACGCTGACGGCACTCTGTGTCAGATGAATGGAACCGCTCGAAGAAGCTCGGAGCGGAGTACCGCTGAGACTGTAATCGTCTCCACTGGATGTAATGCCCAGATTCTCTACCTGAATCGTGGAGGCGATCACATTGGCCACCGCTCCTATGTTGGCCTGAACCTGTCTCTTATACACATCTCCGAGCCCACGAGACCGAGGCTGATCTC
>CAJXVQ010000011.1 GCA_913060685.1 uncultured Verrucomicrobiales bacterium | reverse complement strand
GATCAGCCTCGGTCTCGTGGGCTCGGAGATGTGTATAAGAGACAGCTCACCAACCCCTGCGCGACGAGAAGCTCATGCAAGTAGACCTCTCTCCCTTCCCAATTCACGATCACAAAACAATACTCCCGACCCGGTCGCACCACATCCTCCCACTTCGTCAGCACTTTGAATTTTTCCTTCTTCAAAAGCCCAAGGACAAAAGCCTTGGCGTCTTTACCCACCTCCGCCGTTTCATCGCGATCCAGTCCGTTGAAGTACTTCCCTTGGTCATCCAAACGCTTCCCGTTATTTTCACCCCCGCCATATTCCTTATACCCGTTCTCCGGCGTATCCACGAAGTAGAGCCGAAACTGATTTTCGCCCTTGCTGTGCTTCACGTGAAAACTATCGCCATCGCTGTTTCTCCCCGTGATGAGACGACACCCCTCCAGCAACTCCAGACCTGCCCCGCTCGTCTTCACTTTCGTAAATTTTTCAGCAAACTGCCCCTCGGCCATTCTCGTGATCAAGCCATCACTCTCCGGGATTTGGTGATCACTCCACCCCTGATACAGCTTGCTGGCGATCGCCACCAACACAAGGACGACTCCAAAAATCGTTTTTATTTTGTGACTCATGATGCGAATGACTAAAGCCCCTCGTGCCCGCGGTAAACCTTATAGGTTCCCGTCGGCACCACCACCGGTCGCCATTCCTTCTTCAACCGGCGATGAGCTTTGATAAACTTCGTGGGATCGGCCCAGTTCTTGGTCGACTTCGACACGCTCTCCCGAAACATCCCAATCATCAGATTATAGCGAATCTCAAAGTGTAAATGCGCGGCATACATCCCGCGATTATTCCCCATCGTCCCGATCTTCTGCCCCCGCTTCACAAGGTCCCCCTTCTTCACCAAAATTGACCGCAAATGGCCATACTGGGAATCGACATACTTCACCTGCCCGGTCGCCGGTTCGCGGTAGGCATGTCGGATTAAAACGACCCGTCCCCAGCCCACTTTGACATCAGCCGCAAAAGTCACCACACCATCGCCACAGGCATAAATGGGATCATTCAAATCCGAATCGCCACCACCAAGCCCATTCCAATCCTCCCCAAAATGCACCGGTCGCGTCAGCCTCATCCCGCGGGCTTTGTAATAGCCTTTGGCATCGGGCTTGCCCACCGGATAGTCAAAACCATCCGCCAGTTTCATCCGCAAGACATCGCCGGAAACCAATCCGACAAACGCCCCGAGTAAAATAAATGCTCTTAAGATCATTTTTTCGTAGCTGCCGCTGCCCGACGCAGCCGGTCCATGATTGCGACCCCGATTCCCGTCTCAGAAACCGACTCCGATACAATGACATCCACTCCTGCCGCATCGAGATTACGCAGGCAGAAAAACAACCTCACCGCACCTTCTGCCAACTTTCCCTTGCCCTGACTCATGATCTCAATGTGCGCCCACTCGGTTGCCTCCATCAGCGAGCTATTCCCCTCGCCCCGATAACTGAGGAGGCCGTATTTCACCCCCGCTTCCGGGACAAAATCAGCAGGCTTGTCGATCAAGATCAAAGGAGTCTCCGGAGCATAATGACTTTCGACCTGCCCGGGTGCTTCAATGTGGTCCGCCTTGGTCTTCTTCGGCTTAATAACTTTGGCAATTTTTCGTAAATCTTCGCGCGATACCGGTCCGGGCCTCAAAAGCCGCAACACGGGTCCTTTTTCCGTCATCTCCGGAGCCACGATCGTGCTCTCCAGTCCATCTCGGCACGCCCCGCCATCCACCACCATGGGGATCTTGCCATCAAGTTCCGCCATCACGGCATCTGCCGAAGTCGGACTAATTCTTCCAAATCGATTGGCACTCGGAGCTGCGATCGGCATCTCCCTCGCCACCGCCCGCATCACCTCGTGCGCACTCAACCTTACCGCCACGGTATCCAAACCGCTCGTGACCAAATCTGGCACGGATGCCTTCTTTGGCAAAACCAAGGTCAAAGGCCCCGGCCAATACGTCGCAATCAGCTCATCCACGATCTCCTCAAGCTCCTCCGGGACATCCGCCACGATTTCAAGATCGCGCTTGTGCCCGATATGCACGATAAGCGGGTCAAAGGAGGGCCTCTCTTTCACCTCGAAAACCTTCGCCACCGCTTCGGCATTGAAGGCATCCGCCGCAAGGCCGTAAACGGTCTCCGTCGGCAATGCCACCAGCCCGCCATCCTCCAAAACCGCCACAGCTTCCGCCACGACTTCCCGCCAATCTTCAAAGTCAGCAACCACTCTTTTTGTGTCCACGGCAGATCTTTAGCAGATACGGCTTCATGAATCGAATTCAGAAAGGTAGAGTTTTTCCAAGACAATGCAGCGGAACATTATCCTCATCGGATTTATGGGAACGGGGAAGTCCACGATTGGGCGCAACCTCTCCCAGACCTTCGGCTACCCGCTCATCGATACCGACCAGCTCATCGTTGAGCAACAAGGCCGCCCCATCCCCGAGATCTTCGAATCTGAAGGCGAAGAAGCCTTCCGGGATCTCGAAACCGAACTCCTCCGTTCCCTCCGGAAACATTCCGGCCACATCATCGCTACCGGCGGCGGCATCATCAACCGCCCCATTAACCGCGAACTTCTCCGCGAACTCGGCTATGTCGTCTGGCTCATCGCCCGGCCCTCCGAAATTTTCGAACGCACCTCCCGGAACTCCAACCGTCCCCTCCTGAACAACGACGACCCCGAGCGCACCATTCGGGAGCTTTTAGAGGTGCGCACTCCCCTCTACCGCGACACCGCCCACCTCGGCATCGAGACCGATAACCTCTCCTTTGACGAAGTCGCCACCGGCATCATCGAGTCCGCCCGCTACCATTTCGGCTCCCAAAAATGACCCCCGCCATCGTCAAAGCGAACGTAAGCTTCGTCGCCCGACAGCTCGGCTTCGACGACTGCCGCATTTCCCCCGCCACCCGGGCACCGCACGCGGACCAATACCTGCAGTGGGTCGAGGAAGGTCACGCCGGTGACATGGGCTGGCTCGAACGCAACACCGACCGCCGCTGTGATCCGCGTGAAGTCCTCCCCGGTTGCCGCTCCGTCGTTTCCCTCGCCCTCAACTACTTCCCCGCAAAGGAGCAACCCCGCTCCGATTACCGTATCGCCCGCTACTCGTGGAATGACGACTACCACGACCTCATCGAGGATAGGCTCAAGGATCTCGATCTCGCCCTGCAGGACATGGGTGGAATCCAGCGCTACTACGTCGATACCGGCCCCGTTCTTGAGCGCGACTTCGCCTCCGCCTCCGGACTCGGCTGGAATGGCAAGTCCACCGTGCAAATCCACCGCAAACTTGGCACCTGGTTCTTCCTCGCCGAGCTCCTCACCACCCTCGAAATGGAGCCGGACTCTCCTTCCGCCGACCACTGTGGCAAATGCACCGCCTGTATCACGGCCTGCCCCACCCAGGCCATCACCGCCCCGCGTAAACTCGCCGCCACGCGCTGTATCTCATACCTCACCATCGAGCACAAAGGCTCCATCCCTCTCGAATTCCGCCGCGCCATCGGCGATCGTATCTACGGCTGCGATGACTGCCTCGATGCCTGCCCCTGGAATCGCTTTGCCCAAACCTCGCGCGAAGCTTCCTTCCACGCCCGCGAAGAAATCTTCACCCATTCCCTCCGCGATTTCCTCGAGATGACGGTCGAAGACTTCCGCCTCACCTTCGCCAAATCTCCCATTAAGCGAATCAAGCATGACCGCTTCCTGAGAAACGTCTGCGTCGCCCTCGGCAACACCGGAACCCGCGAAGACCTCCCCCAACTCCGTGAACTCACCTCCCACGAATCGCCCCTCATCGCCGAACACGCCCAATGGGCCGTCGACGAAATTTCGAGCAAACCCGCCGCGACGTAGTAGAAACACTTGGGCTCTGCCAGCGGATCAAAAGCCTCAACTCTCCTCTCCAGCCTCCCTCCCGTCACCTGCCATTTCCTCAGCCGGACCGAAGCACACTTTTTCAAGCAATGCCTGAACCCAGCTTATACCAAATATTCATCAACGGCGGCCCCCTCATGCTTCTCAAATGAATTGAATCTTCTCATTCTTCTCACTTCCCAAGCTCATAGACAGCCTCGGCAAAGGCCTTGCCAATTCCAGCCATAATCTTGGCAGATCCTTTGTAGTGGTAGTCAGCATTGGTGATGCCCTTCAATAACTCGAGATCACGAGCGGTGTAGAGATCGGCCGAGAATTTCTCCATGGCATCAGAAAGCGCCTTCTTCGAAAGCCCCTCTTTCTTCAATTCCTTCTCCTTGGCTCTTACCTGGGAACGCTTCTGATCGACGGCATCCAGCTCGGGGTCCCAATACTTCTCCGTCAAAACAGCAGTCACATTCCCCTTAAACTCAGGCATCGAAGCCGGAGCAGCCATGGCATCTCTGAAACCTTGGTGGGTCCCTTTATAGCGCTGCTGATTCTTACCATAAAGATCGGTTGGGCCACCTGCACCCATCACTCCGATGACGAAAGGCAACTTGGGTGCGTCCAAATCCTTACGCACGTCACGGATGAAGTGAGCCATCACCTCACTGTATTGATCATAGCCACCGGCTTGACCACGATTCGGATAGGTCCCGCTATCGACCATGTCATTCCAACCCTGAAACCAAACAAAACCGGCGATCTCGTATCCATCCTTGGCATTGTAGTCTGGGTGAACCTTACCCGGATCAGCAAGAACCGCCTTCACATGATCCATCATCATGCGGTAGTAATAACCTGTCGCTTCAACCTTCGCCGCTTTCAGCGCAGCCAAATCCTTCCCCTGCTTTTTAAAGGTCTCCAGCTGCTTCTCGTTAAACTCATACGGCCCGGCACTCGGCGGACGGAAATCCGTATTGATCGACTTGCCTCCCCACGCCGTCTTGATGATCAGGATCGGCTCGTTGACCAACTTCCGCGTATAAATTCCAAAAGTAAACTCCGGCCCGATTTTCTCGCCAGCCTCTGTCGATACCCTCCGGGATCCAAACCCCGCCGTCAATTTCCCCACGCCGGGTTTGTCCTCTGCCTTCCCGGTCCGATAAGTGATCCAAACATCATCGAGGACCGTCGGCGATCCGTTCTTCCCCCGCATTTCCTTTAAAAGAGGCACCGTCCCGGGATCCATCCCAATGTGGTCAAAGGACGAAATCTTGGCGTGCCCCTCCATATTGGACTGTCCCGACAGAATATAGACCTTCATCGGCTTGGCGGTCAAAGATGAGGCACTCACAACCGCAAAACAAAGACTCAGCATTGATCGTTTCATGCCGTCAAGATGCACAGCATCATTTCGAAACCAATCATTATCGAGCGCAGAACTCCATGATTCCACTCGACGCGGCGCGATCATTCCTCATGATTTCCACATGACTTTTCTAAAACCCCTCGCCCTTCTGGCCGCCCTCGGTCTCTCCTCCTGCAGCCAGCAGATGAAAGAACCTCCTGCCCCCGAAGTTCTCGCTCCCGGCGTGCAAAAAACCTACTCCGGACTGAAGCACAAAGTCTTACGACCAGGAAAAGGAGGCCCCACTCCAAATTCCCTTAGCACGGTTACAGCCCATTACAAGGGAATGACCATGGACGGCAAGGTCTTCGATAGCTCCTACGAACGCGGAAAGCCCTCCGAATTCCCTCTCGACCAAGTCATCCCGGGCTGGACTGAAGGCCTTCAACTCATGACCCGTGGCGAAAAACGCCGCTTCTGGATTCCGGCCCGCCTCGCCTACGGCGAAAACCCCGAACCAGGCAAGCCCGCAGGCGACTTGATCTTTGACGTCGAACTCGTCAGCTTCCACCAGTGATCAGATCCCTTTTCATCATCCTCGCTGCAGTCGCTCCGCTGACCGCCGCACCCAAGGTCACCATCGAGCAACAAACCTTCGGCAACGGATTCGTCTTTGAAAAGATCGCCTCCCCGGCAACGAACGATCTGGGAGCCACTGCAAAGTGGCAGATCCTAAAAGGGAACCCCGACCGCAATGGCGCGAGCCTCTCCGCCCTGCATGATGGCAAGGTTCCCGTCGGAGACGATAAACCGCGCAGCAATTTCTTCTTCGCATCCAGCACCAATGGCGGCCTCGTGCATGTTGACCTGAGCAAGATTGAGGAATTGGAGAGAATCACGAGCTACTCACGCCATTTTGAGAACCGAGGCCCGCAAATCTACGACCTTTATGGAAGCAAGTCGGACAAGCCCGCCGATGCAGAAATCGACCTTAAGGAGACGTCCTGGGTCAAGATTGCTTCAATCGACACGCGGAATCCGAAGATCCCGATGGGAGGTCGTCATGCCGCTTCCATCACGGGCAAGATTGGCAGTTTCAGACAGCTCATCTTTGACGTCAAACCGACTGAAACCCGGACCCCGTTTGGCCTGACATTTTTCAGTGAGATCGACCTCGTTAAGACCAACGGACCTGAGCTCAAGTTCGTCCCCACCGGCCCGCGACCCAGGATCATTCGCTTTGCTACCAAGGACCAAAAACACTCCTTCATCGTGGATGCCACCGAGGCCCCTCAATATACCGACTGGGTAGAGAAGAAACTCAAACCTGTCATCATCGAGTGGTATCCCAAACTCGTCGAGCTCCTTCCGGGGCAAGACTATCAGGCTCCTGCGACAGTGACCTTCACCTTCAAAAACGACGTGCCAGCAGGAGTTCCGGCTTATGCGACCGGCTCGCAAATCACCATGAACGCCCCCTGGTTCAAAAATCAGCTCGATCGCGAAGCCAAAGGGTGTGTCATCCACGAACTCGTCCACGTCGTGCAGAACTACTGGCTCGCTCCGCGACTCAATCCCAACCCAAAACCAACTCCGAGCTGGATCACGGAGGGAATCGCCGACTACATCCGCTGGTTCCTCTATGAACCGGAGTCAAGAGGAGCCCACTATGCACCCGCGCAAATTCGAAAGATGAAGCACGACGCGAGCTACCGCATCTCGGCGAACTTCATCAACTGGGTATCGAAGAATCACAAGGCCGATATTACCCGCCTCATCAACGAGGCCGCCCGTAACGGCCGCTACGAGGGATCCCTTTGGAAGACTCATACCGGCCTGACATTGCAGGAGCTCTCCGCAAGCTGGAAAGCACCGTAACGAACGACAGGCGACTCCATTCCCATTGACCCAAATTAATACGGTGCGATATCAGAAGAGCGTGCCATCTTCCTCCTCATGAAGCACCCGGCACTTTTTAAGCCTCTCCAACTCGGAGCGCTTGCTCTTCCAAATCGAATCATCATGGCACCTCTGACCCGGGCTCGCGCCGATGAAGGCCACGTCCCCAATGACATGATGGCAAAGCACTACTCCGATCGCGCCGGTGCCGGACTCATCATCGCGGAAGCCACCATGGCAATGGAAGGCAACTGCGCTTTCATCAGCGAGCCAGGCATCTACTCGGAGGACCAGATCAAGGGCTGGCGGAAAGTCACGGACGCAGTCCACGAAAAGGGTGGACGTATCTTTCTGCAAATTTGGCACGGCGGACGAGCCTGTCATTCCCTCCTCAACAACGGAAGACAGCCGGTTGGCCCCAGTCCCATTGCGATCACGAATGACGAAACCCACACGCCCGAGGGGAAAAAACCTTATGAAATCCCTCGCGAACTCGGAGACGAAGAACTCCCCGGCATCGTAGCCGGCTTTCGCAAGGCCGCCGGGAATGCCAAGGCCGCCGGCTTCGACGGAATCGAAATCCACGGGGCCAATGGCTACCTGCTCGACAGCTTCCTCCGCGACTCCGCCAACAAACGGACCGCCCCCTATGGGGGCTCATTCGAAAACCGCTCGCGACTCCTACTCGAAGTGATCGATTCCGTCAGCGAGGTCTGGGGCAGCGATCGCGTCGGGGTCCGGATCTCCCCGCTTAACAGCTTCAACAGCATGGGCGATACCGACCCCGTGGCCCTTTACTCCTATCTTTCGGAACAGCTCAACAAACGCGACCTTGCCTACCTCCACCTTATGCGCGGAGATGTCCTCGGCGAACTCGAAGGCGATGTCATCACCCCCATCAGGAAGGCCTACGAGGGCACCTTGGTCACCAACATGGGATACACTGCCGGGGAAGCAGATCACGAAATCGCAGCGGGCAAGATTGACGCCGTTGCCTTTGGGGTCCCCTATCTCGCCAACCCCGACCTTCCGGAACGTTTCGCCAAAGGGGCCGATCTCAATGAGCCCGATCCCTCGAAGTTCTACGCACCCGGACCGGAGGGCTACAACGACTATCCCGCCCTCTTAGAATAGGAGTGCCGCCCTCTCTGGGCCGGTCCGCTTTTGATCTCATCCCATCCTCGATCTGAGAGCCCTGCTCTGTTTCACTCCCGGCATGCAGGATGATCGATTCTTTCAAAAGAACCACGTCGAGAACCATCTTGCCACGATCTTTGACGATCTCCCCGGCTTCATCTACTTCGTCAAAGATCGCGACCGGCGCTATGTGGCCTACAATCAGCGCCTGTGTGAGATTTTCGAAACCGATGATGTCATGGGGAAATGCGATGATGACTTCATCCCGCCGCACATTCTGGATGAAATCCGCAAGGATGACCTCCGTATCCTCGAAACCGGGCAATCCATTATCAATAGGGTCGAACTCGTCCCCCGCGGCAATGGATTTGTCGACTGGTCCACCACCACTAAAAAACCTCTCTTAAACCATAAGGGGGAGATTTGTGGCATCATCGGCATCACCCGACCATTCGATCAAGGCACCACCTCGCTCCGCAAGAACGAAGAACTCGGAGCCGCTCTTGAACTCCTTCACCTCCACTACCGGGACAACATTGCCATCACCGAGCTCGCCCGGACTGCCAACCTTTCGCCCTCCAGCTTCCTTCGAAAATTCAAGGCCACCTTTAGCATGACGCCAAAGGAATACCTCCGTCATCTTCGCGTTCAGGAAGCCTGTCATCTCATTGTTCGAACCACCCAGACCTTCGCCCAAATCAGCCACCACTGCGGCTTCTCAGATCAAGCCCACTTCTCACGTGAGTTCTCGCGCATTCTCAAGGAGCCTCCGAGCGCCTACCGTTCCCGCTACCGGCTCTAGACACCAAAAAAGAAGGAACCCCTCCGGACAAACTCATCTCCATCCGGATTCCCGGAACAAACTCCCCTTCACAACCCAAGTCAGCTCTGACGATTTCGTTCAAAAAACACCCTATTTTCTTCAAGACTCTCCGTTCATCCTGCTGTATTCCTTGTTCCGATGAAAACAGTCGCCATTCTCGCTACCCTCGACACCAAAGCGGCCGAGGCCGACTTCATGCGCACCGAAATCGAGACCCTCGGCGGCAAGGCCTTCCTCATTGACCTCTCCCTCGTTGGTGACTCCGACCTCAAGGCGGATATTACCAAGCAGGAAGTCATCTCCGCTGGCGGAGGCAATCTCGACGAACTCCTCGTCAAACCCAACCGCGAGCAATCCAACCCCTTCATCGTCGCCGGCGCCACCAAGCTCCTCCTGGAACTCCAGGAAGCTGGAAAAATTGACGCCGTCGTCACCCTCGGTGGCACCCAGGGCACCTCGACCTGCGCCCCCATCCTCCAGGCCCTTCCCTATGGCTTCCCGAAGGTCATGCTCTCCACCGCCGCCTCCGGTGACACCTCTCCCTTTGTAGGCATCAAGGACATCACCATGATGTTTGCCGTATCAGACATCCTCGGGCTCAACGTTTTCTCCCGCAAGATCCTCGCCAATGCCGCCGCCGCCGCTTGGGGCATGGCTCAATCCGAGCAGTGCATCACCAAGTCCGTCGCCAAGGGCGTCATTGGCATGTCCAATCTCGGTGTCCTGACCCAAGGGGCGATGCACGCCATCGACCTCTTTGAAAAAGCGGGCTACGAAGTCATCACCTTCCACGCCATCGGTGCCGGTGGCGACGCCATGGAGCAGATGATGAAAGAAGGCATCATCAACGCCGTCTTCGACTATGGCCTCGGAGAAATCGCCGACGGTGTCTGGGGCGTCCTCCGCGCTGGCGGCCCCGACCGACTCACCGTCGCCGGAAAACTCGGCCTCCCCCAGGTCATCGTCCCGGGAGGATCCGAGCACCTCGGCATCCTCGTCAACGAGCCCAGCAAGGTCCCCGCCGGGTATGAAGATCACCAGATCACCTGGCACTCACCCTACGTCTTCGTTCCTCGCCTCAATGCCGAAGAACAAGGCCGCGTCGCCAAAGTCATCGGAGAAAAACTCAAATACTCCACCAAGGACACCCTCTTTCTCATGCCCCTCAAGGGCGTTTCCAGTTACTCCGCCGAAGGTGGCGAACTCTACAATCCTGCGCTCGATGCCGCCTACTGGGAGTCCCTCCAAAAAGAACTCCCCGACACCATCGAGATCGAATCCATGGACGTCACCGCCCAGGACCCCGCCCTCGTCGAGCGCGCCGTTTCCTACCTCATCGACAAGCTCGAAAAATAATCACTTTCTTACAAACCAACCCACCAACCAACTAATACCATGGCTGACTTAGACGACATCAGAGACGGAGACAACTTCGGTCTCAACACACCCGCCGACACCTCTTCATTTTACCTCAAGGGAATGAACAGCGCATCATGGGGCATCAAAAACCGCATGTCCCGCATCTTCAACCGCAAGTCCGGACGCACCGTCATGCTTGCATTCGACCACGGCTTCCTCATGGGACCCACTTCCGGTCTTGAGCGTATCGATCTCAATATCGCTCCGCTTGCCGAAGAAGCAGACTGCCTCATGGGCTGCCGCGGCATGATCCGCACCTCCATCCCGGCGGAAAACACCAAGCCCATCTGTCTCCGCACTGATTCCGGCACCACCATCCTCACCGAGATGAACCACAACGTTCTCATCTCCGAGATCGACGCCATCTCCATGAACGTCTCCGCCATGGCAGCCATGCTCGCCATCGGTGACGCCGACACCGAAGCCACCACCGTCGCCAACTTCAGTCGCCTCGTCGACATCGGCAACAAATACAGCATCCCCGTCATGGGTGTCACCGCTGTCGGCAAGGACATGGCTCGCGACTCCCGCTACTTTGGCCTCGCTTCCCGCGTTTGTGCTGAAAACGGTGCATCTATCGTGAAGACCTACTACACCGAAGGCTTCGAGAACGTCGTCGCCGCCTGCCCCGTCCCCGTCGTCATCGCCGGTGGTAAAAAGCTCCCTGAGCTCGAGGCACTCGAACTCTGCTACAACGCCATCCAGTGTGGCGCTTCCGGAGTCGACATGGGCCGCAACGTCTTCCAGTCCGACAAACCTCTCGCCATGATGAGAGCCGTCAAGGAAGTCGTCCACAACGGTGCCAAGCCCGCCGAAGCGATCGAGATCTACAACGCTGGCTAAGGGTAGCGGCGCTTTTCAGGCGCACAATCAATCATCAACACCCCGGGCTTCACCGCAGGCCCGGGGTTTTTAATTTTGCGACTTCCAACTGATCACTTCAAACTTCAAACTCCTTTCCCCATGACACGCGCCGAAAAAATCGAACTCATCCGCTCCCGTCCCCAACTCTCCGTCGCCACTCTCAGCGCCGATATGGGCAACCAAAACGCCGCCCTCCAAATCCTCAAGGAGAACGACGTCAACCTCCTCCACTTCGATGTCATGGACGGCAATATTTGGCCCAACATCACCGTCGGATCCCCCTTCGTTGCCGGCCTTAAAACGGACCTCCTCAAAGACGTCCACCTCCTCATCAACAAACCGAAACAACACATCGACGCCTTCGCGAAAGCCGGAGCAGATCTCATCTCTTTCTCTGTCGAATACACCGCCCACATCGATGATACCCTCGCGCGCATTTCCGCGCACGAAGACATCGTCCGCGGCGTATCCATAAACCCCGGAACCTCTGTCAATTTCATCAAAAAATACCTCGATCAAATCGACTACGTCCTCCTCCTCGGCGTCGGCCCTTACTCCGGCAAGGAGCTCTTCCTCGACGACCTCCCCGCGAAAATCAAAACCCTCCTCGAGTGGAAACCCGAGCTCCTCATCTGCATCGATGGCGGCGTCAACAAATCCACCATCCCCCAAATCGCGGCCATGAAACCCCACTTCGTGGTCTCCGGCTCCGCCATCTTCAACAACGAAGATCCCGTCGAAAACCTCGCCTTCTTCAACCAAACCCTCTCTTCCTAGGCACCACCACCCAGGCCCTTCAAACTTCCAACTGAAGACTTCAAACTTTCAAAATCATGTCCGAACAAATCCACGCCAATAAGATCGCCATTGTCACCGGAGCCTGCGGAGGAATCGGCCGTGCCACTGCCGAAAGACTGCGCAATGACGGGGCCACCGTCGTTGGCCTCGACATCAACCCCGACGTCGTCACAAACCTCACCGGCGAGCGCCTCACCGGAGTCGTCTGCGACATCACCGATGACGCCGCCATGAAAAAGATCATTGATGAAACCGCCGCCAAATACGGCAGCCTCGACATCATTGTCGCCAACGCCGGCATCTTCAAATCAGGCGAATACATCGACGCCCTCGAAGACAGCTGGGACCTCCACCTCAAGATCAATCTCACCGCCACCCAGCGCTTCCTCAAGTTCTCCATCCCCTATCTTAAGGAAGGAACCGACGCCTCCATCATCATCATCGGCTCGCGCAACTACGCCGCGCCAGGACCAGGAGCTTCCGCCTACTCCGTCACCAAAGCCGGCGTCACCCAACTCGCCCGCGTCGCGGCCCTCGAACTCGCCCCCTTCGGTGTCCGTGTCAACGTGCTTCATCCCGATGCCGTCTTCGACACTGAGATCTGGTCAGACGAAGCCTTGGAGAAATCGGCCAAGCGCTACAACATGACCGTCCAGGAGTATAAAACCAAAAACCTCCTCAGCACCGAGATCACCTCCCCCGGAGTCGCCGCCCTCGTAAGCACCGTCGCCGGCCCCGTCTTCTCCGCCACCACCGGTGCCCAGATCCCCATCGACGGCGGCAACGACCGCGTGATTTGATCATTTGACATCAAATGGCAGAAGAATTACCATTCCGCCATGTCAATTACCATTGATCAAGCCGGGCGAGTGGTGATTCCAAAAGCCATCAGAGACCAGTTCCATCTCGTCTCCGGAAGCGAATTGGAAGTGGATACCTCTGACAACGAAATCCGCCTTCGCGTCGCCGACTTGGAACCCAGCTTGATCCAGAAGCGGGGTCTCCTCGTCCACCATGGCACAAAGCAAGCCGACTTGGACATCACTGACTTCCTTCGGAACGAGAGAGAAAACCGCTCGACCTCGATCACCGGGTCTCCCTCCAAATGAAGATCTGCTTCGACACTTCGGTCCTCATTGCAGCCGTCGTTGATCAGCTCCCGCAACACACACGGGCCCTCGAGGTATTTGCCAATTTCTGTGAGAGTGATCACGAAGGAATCTGCAGCACTCATTGCCTCGCCGAGTGCTACTCCACCCTCACGGCGATGCCTCTTCCCCGCCGCATTCAACCCCATGAGGCCTGGCAAATCATCGAAGAAAACTTTACGAAGAACCTCACCATCGTTGATCTCAAACGCCCCCTTTACCTCAAAACCCTCAAACGAGTCAGCCAACTCGGGCTTCGCAGCGGCATCATCTATGACGCCCTCCATCTCGCCTGTGCCGAGTCAGCGAAATGCGATCAGCTCTACACCTTCAACCTGCGTGACTTCAAACGGCTCAATCCTGAAGGCCCGACCCTGGTCTCTCCCTAAACATCCCTCCTCAGCACCGCGATCACCTCCCCCGGAGTCGCCGCCCTCGTCAGCACATGATGAAGAGAACCAAGGACAACAGGAGGAGTCTGACCTCCTTTACGCATCTTCACTCCCGCTGCTCCCCTCAATCTCCTCAGCCAATCCCGACGGAACCAGCAGGAAATCCGGGAGGTCCACTTCAGTGGTGTTGGGAGGCATCATTTCGATAGATCGCACAAGGTAGGGACAGCCGGGGACTGATTTGAAGCCCAGTTGGGAATAGTAACGAGTGAGCTTGCGGGTGCCTTCCGCCACATCTTGCGACAGATCTATGAGATCATATCCCTCGGCATCAGGCGCTCCTCTGGGCAGTGGGAATGGCTTGATGATCGCGAGGCTGCAACCGGATTGCCAGTGGCGGAGGAGGCGCTGGACAAGGCGAAGACCAAGGCCCTGCCGCCTTGCCCACGGATGTAGAATCATTTTCTCAATACTTAAAATGTCGGAGAAGGAATTGGCGATCTCGCAGACCTTGAGAACAGAGGGTGCAAATTCGAAATTGAGGGCCTTCCAGTCGTAGAGGACACTGAGGTCGTACAGTGCCTGATCGTAGTCGAAGAGTTCGGCGAGAGGGATCTCCTCTTCCATGGCCACACTCAGTCGGACGATTCTGAGATGAACCTCGCCCGCCTCGATTTCATAACAATTTTCAAATGAGCCTTCGGGAGCCCACTCGCCGAATACCTTGAAGGTGAGATCGAGGATATACTCTTCCGCCCCGTCGGAAGCCTCGTGATAATCGTGCCTGATTTCCGTGCGCAGAGAGATGGAGGCTTCCCTGCTCCGGGGATCGTCAAGGGGATGGTTCTTCATCATAAATTGGGAAACTTAGTTTAGGGCATTGGCCAAATTCCCGACAATTTCAGCATCGGGATCGGTGAGAAATTTCTCCGTGAGTTCGGCATCTACCAGGAGATGGGCGAAGGCGGGGTCGGCGAGGTCTTCCGCTTTCTTCGGCCCGTGGCTCCCTTCCTTGATTGCGCTGATCCGGGCTCGCCCAAGGAGGGCGGCGGTGAGGGCCGGGACGGCTTCTTCCCAGAGATCAGCGGGGAGAAGGAGGGACACTGTTTTGAGCTTTTTGACGAGATCAGCTTCGAGGTCCTCGAGACGCTTCTGATCTTCTTCGGAGAGTTCGTTCTTGGGGGCGGGTTCGGTTTTCCCAAGGAGATTCCGGCGGGCGCGGACTCTCGTTTGAACGAGACCGAGGCGTTGCAGTTTCTCCAGGGCACTCGCTTGCGATTCATCGAGGATGAGGAGACGTTCCTCAATTTCCTCTGTAGATGCTTCACCCAGGTGGGGCATCGCCTCCCTGAGTTGGGCAATGATTCTCTCTCTCGTTTTCGGGGTGTCTTTCTGGAGTATGAGAACAATCTTAGGGGGAGCCTCGGTGTCGGTGATGAATTGCTCTTCGCAGGAAATCATCGTGTTCTTGAGAGTATCCTTGAGTGCCGCCGCGAAGTCGGCTCCGGGGTCTTTGGAGAGCTTTTTACGGGCCGGGAATTTTTTAATGACGAAATTCTCGCCGGTCATGAGCGTTTGCTGGAGCCGGGTGAGGAAGGACTGACCGCCACGCTTTAGTTTGACTTCGCTGAGTTCCCCCATGCCATCGAGGACGCCATCAGACAGACCTTGTTTGACGGCGAGGGTTTCGAGCATTCCGTGCTCGATGGTTTGGCGGGCAATCAGATTGATGACAGTGACAGGGCGGCTTTGACCTTTGCGCCACGCCCGTGCGATCCGTTGCTCGAGCTTGGCGGGATTCCAAGGAAGATCGACATTGATGACGACGCTGGCATTTTGCAAATTGAGGCCGGAGCCACCGGACTCGGTGCAGAGGAAAATGCGACAATCGGGATCTTGCTTAAAAGCGGAAATCTCCTTCCGTCGCTTGATTTGCGGGACGCTTCCGGTGTGCCAGGCGAAGCCGATTTTCTGTGCTTCGAGATGATCCCGAATGAGCGTCAGCATGCCAATCCACTCGGAAAAAACGATGATTTTGGTATCGGGATCGGCAAGGGCGGTGTCAAAAATCTCTACCAATTCATCGAGCTTGGGAGAGACCCGGGTTTCCTTGTCGAGGATGAACTGGGTGTCGCAAAGCATGCGCATTTTCCCGAGGAGGATCATGAGGAATTCGTGCTCTTCTTTACGGAGAGCCCGTTTTTTTGCACGGGCGAGAAGCTGCCTGACTTTTTGGGCATTTTCATCGTGCTCCGCCCGTTGGCCCTCGGTGAGTTCCACAAAACGAATCTCATCGGTGCGCTCGGGAAGCTCGGTTTCGACGTCATGCTTGCGGCGACGGAGCATGATGGACTTGAGCTTTTTGCGCATCTGATCGAGGTTCCGATAACCTTCCGGCCTGCCCTCTTCATCAAAGGAATAGTGATCACGATTGAAGCGGAAAAGCGGACCGAAAATGGCCGGATTGAGGAACTCGGTAATGGAATAAATCTCATCGATCCGGTTCTCGATCGGCGTGCCGGTCAGGACGAAGGCGTAGCGACTCTCAAGTCGCTTGATGGCGCGCGCGGTCTTGGAGGCCCAGTTTTTAATGCGTTGGGCTTCATCGAGAATCACGATATCGGCGGCGAAGGCGGCATTAATATCGAGGGTGTCGCTGCGGACCTGCTCGTAATTAACAATGGTGAAAAAGGCGGAGGGATTTTGATAGATCGCGACGCGCTGTTGCCGTGAGCCGTAGACGACCTCGCACGGGAGGTCGGTGAATTTGGCGATCTGTTCCTCCCACTCGGTTTTGAGCGAAGCGGGAGTAACGACGAGGCAACGGGTCGCCTTCCCCATGCGATGGAGAAGGGCGGCAGCTGCGATGCCTTGCGGGGTTTTCCCAAGGCCCATTTCATCAGCGACCATGGCCCGCTCACCGAAAGCGAGATGGAGCATGCCCTCGCGTTGATAGGGAAAAAGAGGAAGCTTGGTTTCGTGAGGAGGATACTCCCCGGACTGGACGCGCTGCTCGTAATCGCGCCGGAGCTGGAGGGCTTCGCGTTCATTCGCAAGTGATTCCAGGAAGGGCACCACGGACTGGCAGATGCGGAAGTTGGGATCCTCGATTTCGCCGGCCTTGGCGAGGACTTTGAGGGGATCCTTGGCGGGCTTAAGAAAGCCCTTTTTGTCGAAGTTCAAGCGAAAGTCGCGAGATAGATCTGCGTTGGCTGGATTGACGAGACGGAGGGTATTGGTGGCAGTGTCCTCGATGAGATCGCATCGTCCGCTTCTGTCCTTGAGAGCTTTTTTGTAGAGTCCCGGGAAGCGATTTTGAAGATGAAAGAGGACGGCCTCGGTGTGCTTGCAGGTGCCCAGTCCATTGTGGGAAAAATCGGGCGAGCTTGAGTGAAAATCACGGCCCGCGAGGTCGCGAATTTCGACAAAATAAGTGAGTTCGCTCTCGGGCGAGGTCACCTCGAAATTGGAAAAAATTCGGTGCTTCGGAGTGAGATTCCGAATGGCGGGCGGCTGCTCCAACGCACGGAGTTGACGACGCGCGATTTCTTGTTCATCGGTCGAGCGCCAATCCTGCTTCACCGGAAGCGACTTCTTCAAGTCGACGATCAATTGTTCCAATTTTGTAAGTGGTTTTTTGCCTTTCCGTGCAGCTTTGGCCATGGAGGAATCCTAGAAAGCCGGGAAGGATTTGAGAAGTGATCTTTTCGGAGCCCGGGAATTAAGATGCGGGCCCTTGAGGCCGCTCTTGAAAGGCAAACCGGAGATCCTTAGTAAGGTGGTTGTGAAACACACATTTTTATCGCTTCTGATTTTCACAGGACTGGCGTTCGGACACGAGCATGAGACCGGAGCCGCCGCAAGCGACGAAGCTCATGATCTTGTACTAGGTCACGCAAACGCGAAATACCGCGTTGATATGAAGTGGGCCAAAGCCGACCCGAAGGTGGCCCCTGTGATCAACTCACACGCCATTGCCGAGGGGAAGGACGGCTTGATCTATGTGGTGACAGATCATCCCAAGAACGCCTTTGTCGTCTTCAAAAAAGACGGGACTTATGTGAGATCATTTGGCCAGGGTCTTTACGGAGGGCACGGTCTGGAGTTTTTCGAAAAGGACGGGGAGGAGTTTCTGATCCACGTTGATTGTGGCTGGCATTTCGAGGCCGAGGGCTGGAAGCCGAAATCGCTAAATGGCAAAGTGACAATTTTGAAGACAGACGGAACGATCGTGAGGACGCTCCCGACTCCCGTGGAGTTGGGCGTGTCGCTTCCCGAGGCCAAAAAGTTCAAACCTTGTGACGTGGCCATCACGCCGAAGGGCACCCTTTTGATCGCCGATGGTTATGCGACCGACATCATCTATGAGGTTACGGTCGAGGGTAAGCTCCTGAAATACTGGGGAGGGAAAAGCACCGAGCCTGGATCCTTGAGCAATGCCCACGGGATTTCCATCGATATGTCGGATCCGGAAAATCCTCTCGTCTGGGTTCCTTCCCGCAGTGAGTGCAAGGTGAAGGCCTTTACCTTGGACGGGGAGTATGTCGATCAAATCGAACTGCCAGGAGCCTATGCCGGTCAGCTCTTTTTCCGTGGAGACAAGATCTACACTGCGGTCTGTTGGTCAAAGAAGGACGGCACGGGTAAAAAGATGAATCAATCGGGCTTTATCCTGATTCTGGATCGCAAGACCAAACGAGTGATCTCCGCTCCCGGCGGGACGGAGCCAAAGTATATCGACGGTGTGCTGCAGCCCATGACGCAGGCGACAAAGACCTTCATCCACGGCCATGATCTCTATGTGGACAAAGCAGGAGCAATCTACATGGGAGAGTGGAATTCCAGCCGTCGCTACCCTTCCAAGCTCACCCCGGTGAAGTAATTGCCACAGTCTCGCTCATCGATGCCACAAACTCTGTCAACAATCAGGGAGAAAACACCTTCGGCGCCTACGCCACTCCAAACGCGGAATGCCAAGCCAACCAGGAAAAGCAAATACGCAAGACGTATGAGAGCGGCCAATCGCTCTAAGTAACGAGAGCACAGGTCCGGAATCCCGTAAAGGCATCCGTTCTTCCCGGGAGGTAGGCTTGCCGGTAACTGTTACGAATCAAACTTGAGCAAGTCGCACAGGATCCCCCTTTGGTGACCCGGTGGTCGCCAAATTGCAGCACCGACATGTAGTGATACATGTCGATTTCAAATCCCGCATATGGCAAAAATTGGGTCGAGGTCCACTCCCACACCGTCCCCATCATCTGCAAACATCCAGCACCGCTCGCGCCTTCAATAAAGGCATCTGCCGGAGCAGTGGCAAAGAGCCGCCCATCCATGTCCACGCGGCTTGCATCCATCACCTCTCCCCCCCAGGGAAACTTTTTCTGATCAAGGCCCCGAGCCGCCGCTTCCCACTCAGGCTCGGTCGGAAGGCGACGTCCCGCCCAGCGACAAAATGCCTCCGCCTCCCATACGCTCACATGCACGATCGGAGCCTCCAAAGGGAGATCTTCCCAGCGGTCAAATTTGCGATGCTGCCAGGTCCCGCCTTCCTGGCGACCCCAATATTCCGGCATCTCCCGACTCCCTCCCGGTCCCTCTGCCAACCAACATCTCCCGCCGAAATCCCACAAGGACTCTTGACCATAGCCCCCATCATCCACGAATTTTAGAAACTCGCCATTGGTCACGAGGGTTTTCGAAATCGCAAAGGGTTCCACCGTGACACGATGACCGGGACGTTCGTTGTCGAAACTAAAAACACCCGGTGAGAGCGGCGGCATTCCCTGGAAATACTCGCCCCCGTCCACACGGGCATCTCCCGAAATCCCGGTCGACTTTGGAACCTCACGCTCCGCACCTGGAAAAATCGGCGGCGCGTATCCCAGCGTTTGTCTCCCCCATAAAAGAGATTCGATATGCATGTGGTGATGATGAATCACGTAGCGGAAAAGATAGCGCTCATGATCACTGATTTCCTCATTTGCCAGCCTCGCCCGGGTTTCCCCAAGCACCCCGCAATAGTAATCCAACATCCTT
Source organism: uncultured Verrucomicrobiales bacterium (assembly GCA_913060685.1). Lineage (GTDB taxonomy): Bacteria > Verrucomicrobiota > Verrucomicrobiia > Verrucomicrobiales > Akkermansiaceae > SW10. The sequence continues at coordinate 12,556 of CAJXVQ010000011.1, read as the reverse complement.
TCTTTTTCAGGAACGACCCCGGGAGTCCAGCGATGCCGGTGTGAGATCTCGAAAGAATCCCACACATCATCATAACCCGGCATCCGGGCCTCACTTCCTCCCAACTGACGCAGGAGAAAGTATTCGTAAAAGAAGGCCACGTGACCGAGTTCCCAAATGGGAGGATTAATCCCGCGAGAGTAGGGCACCGCGAGTTGCGACTCATCGAGATCGTCCAAAAGGGAGCGAGCCCTTCGGTCCACCTCATCAAGTTCCAAGGCAATCTCTTCTCTGCTGTTCATGGATCATTATGTGTTACGAACGGATTCCTTCCTGAATTGCACCCTCTTTGAAACGTTCATCGGCGACACTGATGAGAAATACAAAAAAACTGGCAATATTCCGGGAAAGAAGAACTCTAACACAAGACTTCAGTCATATCTCTGATGAAACTCCGAACCGCCAACATTCAGCCCACGCAGACTGCCCCTCAAGGGATTGCTGGTGCCTTGTGTCCTGATTCTGAAGCTCCATTCGCGCTTGTGGGACCTGAGTATCTCATCAAGGCCCGCCAGGAGCCCGCTCTGGCAGCCAATCTCATCCTGCTCGAGGCCCACTTTTCCTCAATTGACCATCCCCTCGACCCTGAAATGCCCATCTTCGGGCACATTCCCGGCGCCATTCAAATCCACCCTTCCTATTTGGAAGCAGGGCTGAACCGGAGTAAATACTATCCCTTTTACGAGCACCCCTCGGAGTCCAACATCATGCCTCAAGCCGAGCTCATTCACGCCCTCGAATACCTGGGAATCACTCCCGATTCACGCGTCGTGGTCTATGGCAGCGACCCCGATGGTGTCATGGCTGCCGCGCGACTCGTCTGGGGCCTGATGCATGCCGGAGTTCGAACCGTTCGCCTCCTTGATGGTGGACTCGATGCCTGGATTGACCACGGAGAAGAGCCGTCTCTCGCGATCAAAAATGTCTGGGACCATGCCCACGATCCGACCGGACCTGGGCGTCCCTGGACTTTCCGCACCGAATTTCTCGCCCACACCGAAGACCTTCAAAAAATCTCCAAGGGCGCACCGGCTCCCCAAGTTGGCAAGCTCATCGACGTGCGCACCAAAGGCGAATGGAACGGGACCGCCCCCATGAAGTATTCCTTCTTCTCGCGCGCCGGTCGCATCCCGGGAGCGATCCATCAGGGAGACTGGGAAAATCTTATGGATGGCCGTACGAAACGCCTCGCGCCCCATCTCGACATTGTGGCCCGCCGTTGGTGGGACCAGGGAATCATCGATAAAAAAGTCGCAGAGGGTTCAACCGTCCTGATCTTTTATTGCGGCACCGGCTGGCGATCCAGCATCGCCTTTTTAGTGGCCCATCTCCTCGGCCTCCAAGCCCGGAATTACGACAACGGATTCTTCGGCTGGTCCCACAATCCGGACCATCCTATCGTCAAACAAATTGATCCGTCGTAGACTATTCAGGGTATCACGCTCTTCCTTGTGCAGCCCAATCCGGATGATCTTTTCCTCCCCACACGCATTTCAAACTGCTTTACTTGTCGGGATGAATTCTCGGTTTTTCCATTTCCTGCTGACCCTGTGTCTTGCGACTCCGCACAGTTCCACCGCAAGGACCCCGAACGTGGTCTACATCCTCTCGGACAACCAGAGTTACTACGAAATGAGCTGCCACGGGCACGCACAGATCATGACCCCTCACATCGACCGCTTCGCGAAACAGAGCGTCGAATTCACCCACTTCTACGCGCCACCGTATTGCTCCCCGAGTCGCTCGGTGATCCTGACAGGTCAACACGCGATGCGTTCCGGAGTTTTCACCACCATTGCCGGCAGGTCGATCATGCATCGGGATCGGACCACCCTGCCTGATATCCTTAAGAAGCACGGATACTCTACCGGCATCTTCGGCAAGTGGCACCTGGGCTTCTCCTACCCGCACCGCCCGAAAGATCGCGGCTTCGACGAGGTCTTCATCCATCGAGGTGGTGGCGTTGGACAAATGGAGGACTACTACGGCAACAGCCACTACGACACGACCTTCATCCACAATGACAAGGTCACTCCCAGCAAGGGTTTCAGCACCGACACGCTCTTCGATCGAGCCATGGACTATGTGGAAGCAAAAAAGGACCAGCCCTTTTTCTGCTTCGTCTCAACTCCGGTGACCCACTCACCCCACCACGGACCGAAAGATCTGGTGGCAGAGCTCAAGTCGGCAGGAATCGAGGGTGACCTCGGCTTGTTCGCGCAAGTCCAGAATCTCGATACCAACATTGGCCGCATGTTGGACAAACTCGATGCGCTCGGGCTATCAGAAAACACCATAGTCATCTACGCCTCTGATCAGGGGATGAACGACCGCGGTGCGCCGCATGGTGGAAACCGTCTCGGCATTCCCTATGACCCGGCGCAACACGTACCGTTTTTTATTCGCGTCCCGGGCGCCAAGCCCCAGGTGTGCGAGCGGCTTGCCGGGATGATTGATTTTTTTCCGACCGTGCTCGATTTCTGTGGGATCGAGACGCCTAAAAATAGTGATGGTGTGAGCCTCAAACCTCTCGTCCTCGGGAAGGCTTCCGAATATCCACAAGACCGGACCCTCATCATCCAATGCCCGCGTGGACGGCTTGCCAGCAAGTGGAAAAATTCCTCGGTGAAGACCGATCGTTGGCGACTTATTGACGGTGAAAAGCTCTACGACATCAAAGCGGATCCGCGCCAGAAGATCGACGTCGCCTCCGCCCATCGAGAAGTCGTCAAACAGCTCCGCGTAACTTACGAATCCTACTGGGCGAGCCTCCCTGATCAGGCCACGACCTTGAGCCGACATTTGATCGGCGCGAAAGAATGCCCGGAGGTCATGCTCAACGGCATGGACTGGTATGCAGGAGGTTCCCCATGGGCGAGCAGTCACTTCGGCAAACCCGGAAACGGAAAGTGGGCCGTGAGTATCGTTGCCGATGGCCGCTACGAGTTCGAGTGCCGGCACTTCCCGCGCGAAGCAGACAAGGCGATGAAGAAAACCCACGCCAAGATCCAGATCGGCAATATCATCGGTGAGATGGATATTGCGGGCGATGCCACTTCCGCACGCTTCGAACTCGACTTGAAAGCGGGCGACTACGACCTGCAAACCTGGCTCGGAAAAGGCGAGAAACCGATGGGAGCTCTCTTTGTCTACGTCTTGAAACAGTAGGCCACCTGTCTTAAAAAACTGGAAGAGTCGGGGGCTTCAGCCAGCATCCCCTCGTATTATCATCTGGGAACTCGGTTCAAGGTGTAGAAAGCATCGGGATGATCAAGGGACCGGCCGCGGCTTGATCGAACTCCCTTTGTCCTCAATTCATGCACATAGAGCGGGCGCAGGGCCTTCACCCGAAACCGCACCTGCAAACCATCTTCGGAAACTTCGATCCCACTAAGTTCGTGTGGCTTGGTTAGGATTTCTGCACTCCCATACCGCTTGGAATACTCGTAGGTGTAGCTACTCATCTCAAGCGCTCCCGCCTTGGTGATTGAGTCGGGATCGACTGGCTCGGTGAAGCGCAATTCGAATCCGTCCGGCTTTGCCCGCATTTCCTGGATCGCAAACGGAGTCACTCCCGAAGGCACGACCCGGTGGAGTCCGTAGGATCGGTTTCCCAGCGAAGACCAACCGCGGTTGGTCATCCCGACAAAGAGCGACCCGTCCGGCGCAAAGCTCAGCCGAATGACAGCTGCCGGAAAGTCTTTGAGAAATGGGAAACATGCACCCTGATATTCGCCATCGACTTTTTCAAGGAAGACACGGTTCACCGATGAGTTGGTAAATTCTCCCACCAGAAGTTGACCATCGAAGGGGCCGAATTTTCCATCCTGATCAATCACCTGAATGTCCGTCGCGCTGCGCCCCATCTTATTATAGGGGAGCCACACCGCTGGCGGCACGAATTCCGGGCAGCTCTGGAGTGCTTTCGGATACGGCTGATTCGGTTTCGGAATCGAGCTCATCTGAAAAGGAGTGTCGAGTGCCTTCAGCGTTCCCAAAGACTCCTGATTCCCATAGAAAACGCCCGGTCGAAGATGGTAGATCGGAGTGGTGGGAATCCAGGTTCCCTGCTGATCTGAGAAGAACATATCCCCTTCCCGGTTCGCACCCAAGCCACAGGGCGAGCGCATCCCAAACGACTTGGGAGCAAACTTCCCGTCCTTGCCGATGATTCCGCCCCAGCCGCGCCAACCGATTGAGTTGTTTGTCAGCGGTCCCATTCCAAGATTCAGGCTCACCCAGAGATTTCCTTTTCCGTCGCGCTCCGGACCATAGGCGTAAGCATGATAATTTCCTGAGACATTCCAGCCATCGCACTCAGTCAGATAAGCGTCTGCCGTTCCGTCTCCGTCGTTATCCTGAAGGCGCGTAATTTCCGCCCGTTGGGAAACCAGAAGATCCTTTCCGTCCAAGGTCAGCCCGAGCGGCTCATGCAAACCGGAAGCAAACAAGCGGTAGCCAATTTTCTCCCTGTCTTCGGAGAGAGCATTATCGATCATCCAGACTTCGCCCTTACGGATGGCAACGGCGAGAGTGTCCCCGATCCACGCCATCCCACTCACCTCCATCGGAATGCCGTCCCCCGGCTTCCACTCTTTCGATCGCGAATCACTTGGAGAGCTGGCCGAGAGCAATTCCACGATGCGGTACGGGGGTGTCTCTTCCGCACTCGTTGATGAGAAAACAGCGAGGGCTAATAACAATCGTTTCACTTCCATGAGTAGATAAAGGTAAGGGTGTTCTTCTTCGCTTTTTCTGCAACATCGACTCCTTTGGGATGTGTCACGAGAGGCTTGGGGCCTTCTGTCCAGGAAATGGTTCGATACAATTTTGCGTCAGCGACTGAGAAGCTTTCCTCCAGATCTCTGCCATCAACTTGAAGTAGAAAAATGGGATTACCCGAGGCATCGAGTCGATAGCCACGAAAACGTCCCTTGCTCTCAGGCTCGGGAAACTCGAAAACGTCTTCACTCAGTGGCGTCTCAAATGGTGCCATCCGAGAGAACCACGTGTTGTAGGCATCAAAGAAGCGTCCCCTCCACACCAGTGACGGATACGCATCCAGCCCGTCGTAGGCGATATGTATCTCGCCCGGAAAGCCCACGAGGATCGCCTTGGAACCCGTCCGCTTGAAAAACGTTCGCTGAACGATCGGGCGATCTTTCGGAACCAGTTCGAATTGCCCGCCACTGCGGTCAGGGAATCCTTCGGGCAGCCCTTGGCCTTTTTCGATGAATGCCCAAATCGCCGCGATCTGCTGATCGGTTTTCCCTCCGAGAACTCCGGGCACCGTCGACTTCCCCCCGGGCCAAAGCGGCGGCATCAAAGTCCCGGGTCGGTAGGCAGCGGGATTCAGCAAGTATTGCTGAAACCATTCCGGTCGGAGACGCTGGTCGAGCGAGCTAATATCAAGAGTCTGAATTCCAAGCGACGGCTGGCCTCCCCATGTGTGGCAGGTAATGCAACTCACGCCACCTTGGGTGCCGAGCAACTTCCTGCCGGCCTCCAGGACTTCGGGCGAATGAGACACCGAAAACCCAGCGTCCTTCGCATCGGCTTCTTCCAACAACTCCGCAAGTATTGCGGCCTGATGCGGATAGGCCGGCATCTGTGTTTTCATGTAGGGCCGAACCCGGTTTTCCGCCTTGCCGATCAAAACTCCTTCCAGCCATTCCCGCTTCAGCTTGAAACCCATACCCGTGAGCGGAGGTGGGAGTCGGCCCGAATCGGCCAACCCCTCATCACCAATAAACCAGGGATCGCTTGCGTCCGTCGGGCCGCCAATTCCGTCGCGTTCGTGACAGGCATAGCAATTCATTGCAGCGAGAGTGGTAGAGACTTTTTTACCTTCATCGGAGCCACGGCTCTTCAAATACAGCTTCAAGGATTTGCGCTGAGCATTCGTAAGATCGTAGAAGGGCAGTCCATCGACCGGTTCGTCCGAAAGACAATGCAGATCGTCCGAAAAAACCTTGCCGGGAAGCTTCACGACTTCCTTCGCCTTCTCGCCAGGAATTTCGTGGCAGGCTGCACAATTCATTTTTTGCACGAGGTCCTTGCCCTTTCCAATCACAAGCGCATCAGCGCTTGGCCATGCTTCCACCGGGTTCGCCTCTGTAGGATCGGAACCCTGAAAATCCATGAGGTGCGCCGCGATATCCATGACCTCCTGCCGATCGAGAGTGATGTGCGGCATGCGACCATCGGGGCGGTAGCGGGCCGGAGCTGAGAGAAAGTAGTTCAAAGCCTCGAGACTTGTTTTCTTCTTCAAGTCGGGATGAGCGATCGCGAGATCAAAGCCAGCAAGCTTGGGGCTGCCATGCGGCGAGTGAAAATCAGTCGTTGGCACATGACAGGCGACACAGCCCTTCTCGTGATACAGCGCGCTTCCGCGCTCGGCGTTGGCGTGCCTCCCATTGCTGAATTTGATCCCTTTGCCTTTCGTCCCCAGAAAGGCGATGATCGATTCCACCTCTTCATTGGACAGACCGTGCACCATCTTTGGCATCGTGGATCCGGGCCGCCCAACCTCCGGGTTCTTGAGAAAAGAGCTGATCCAATCGTGATCGATTCGTTGTTTCAAATCGACCAAGTTTGGCCCCTTCCGCGGAGTCGCGACGGGAGACTCGCTGTGGCAATTGGCGCAGCCCAATTCAGAAAAAAGAATCCCGCCGCCCACTGCCGAAGGTTGATCGGAATGAAAGCGCTCGTATCCGATCACGTGAGGACCCGCGAAAAGATGAAAGGACACGAAAGCAAAAACACCGATAGCCAATGCAACCCCAACTCCTTTGAAAGCTCGAGATCTCATGCTTTCGTCAAACAGTCCTCCAGATAGATACGCGACTTGTTGATCACCTTGGAAATCTCTTTCGCCGTCGGAAGCACCGGAACCCCACGCGGCACGGGATGCATGAAGATCTCCGACAAGCCATCGAATTTGATTCCCTTCAATGCGGCCAGAATCGGAAGATAGTCGAGGGGACCGAAGCCAGGCATCTGCTTGAGTTCATCCTCTTTCGTCATCTTCTTTTTCGAGGACAAGTGGTGTTCCTGAAAATAGAAAAACGGCAACTGGTCCTTTCCAATTTCCCGAATCAACTTTGGAATCTCTTCCACCGCGTCGTAGAGATGGTGGGGGGCAAAGGCGATTCCAACATTCTTTGATGGATTCAACTCGGCGAAATAGCGAATCGAATCAGGAGATGAAAGCATGGCGTTTTTATGATTCTCAATCGCCATCGTCACCCCGAGTTCCCCGGCCAGTTCGTAGTGTGGTTTGAGCTTTTTAAAAAAGGATTCCACCTGCCTCTTGGCCTCTTTCCCGGCCGGGTCTTTTTCACCCATACTCCCGGATCCGCAAACAGTAAGGAGCCCTCCGTTTTTCTTCACCCACTTCAACTCATCATCCTGCTTGAACGGTCCAAGTGGATAGCAGGTCGACACTGACATCTTCGTTTTGTGCTTTTTAAGGAGTCCTTGGAAAGCGTCATCGCCCATCGCCGTTATTTGCTCCCGATGCGTTGCGTGGACCTTTCTCCATATATCGACTGACTCCGAACCCGTCACCGAAGCCTCGGAGAGAACCCTGTCGAGCGGCAAGCCGCCAAACATTGCAGACGATAGAACATAGCGAAGAGTAAAGGCGTCCTCCGCTTGAGCCATCGTAGGGAGGATGGCTCCAGCCCCCATCAGTTGAATTGCGCTTCGTCGTTTCATCACAAAGTAGTGTTAGCGAACTAGGAAGCAGCGGCCTCTTCCAGCATTTTGATCCACGGGCCGACGTAGTGCCCGTTGTCGTGGAAGGTTCGGCCGGAAACGAGGTTTCCGTCGATGACGCAGGGCTCGTTCACATAGATTCCTCCACAGATTTCGAGGTCGAATTGGCACTTCGGAACGGTGGCCATTCGCCGCCCCTTGACCCGATCCGCCCGAGCAGGAATTTCCACGCCATGGCAAACGCTCGCAATGGGCTTGTTGTTGTCGAAAAACCATTGCGTCATCTTGATGAGATCCTCGTCTTCGCGGATGTATTCCGGAGCACGACCACCGGAATAGAGAATCCCCAGATACTCTTCCGGATTAACCTCGGAGAAGGCAAGGTCGGCTTGGATTTGATACCCCTCCCATTCCTTGGTGATGGTCCACCCCGGACGGACTTCGTGCAGCACCATTTGGTAGAGTCGCTTTTCCGGCGCAATCACGACCGGCTGAATTTTGGCCTCCTGGAGACGGTAGAAAGGATAGAGGGTATCGACGGTCTCTGTGGCATCACCAATGACAATGAGTGCCTTTCCAATGTAATCTGACATGCTGCGAGAGTATCGAGGTTGATCTCTTTGTCTGTACAGAATCTCTCGTTTAGCCGGTCGCGATTTTTGCCACCAATGATCAAGCTGACCTCTTCATCCTCACTCCGTTGGCTTCCTGAAGAGGGCCTCGTCCACCTTAATGCCGTGCTCTATCTTGGTAAACTTGGCTGTCATGACCGCCCGTCCGCCGGGAAGGACGACGGAGGTTGTGGCCGGAAGGAAGATCCCGTCGATCTCCCGGTAGTTGGTCATCTCAATCGTGAAGTCAGCCAGCTTGACGAGGCCAAGTTGGTGATTCCATGCATGGAAGAAAAGCATCTCGCTGCTCCCATCCTTATGGACTGCTTCGAGGACGTCGTAGGTGGTTCCCTTCACTGTCTCACGTCCTTTGGAGGTCAACGTTTTGAAGTCCGATTTGAGATCGAGATATTTGTGGAGCTGGTAATCACGCAGCTTCTGGACGCGTTCCGCGCCCTGCAGTTCAACCGTCCCCTCGGCCGGGTTGCTCTTCCAGACCACCTTGCCGTCGGTGCCGTCGAGGGTTTCGCCGAAGCCGTCAATCTCGATCGTGGTCAGTCCCAAGTCAGGCGCCTTTTGGATCACGGTGATCTTCGAGGGCGGGCTGTCGAATAGGGAGAATGTTCCCACCCTCCGGCGGGTCGTGATCTTCTTGTTGGCTTCGAGTCCTCCGATGGATTTGTGATAACTCGCGATCAGTTCGTCAACGGTGGGCACCTTCGCCAGTGGTTTGCGCCGGGTTTGCTTCGATTTCAAATCGAACATTAATTCGCCGTCGGCTTTCTTGAAGGCGATCTTCGACTCGACGGTATCCGCATCGATAAAGCGAGTGGATCCTTTAAACGTAGTGGCGCTGCCCTCGTAAGTCCCTATGAATGACATCGTCTTGTTTTTTTGATCCCAAATCCCCGTGAACTCTCCGCGCCCGAGGGAACTCTTGACCACGCCCGGGTAGTTTTTCTTCTCCGGATCGTAGGACTGTTGCGACTGAACTCCCGGATCGTCCGGACTTGAACCTGGATCGCCGAAGTGGAGCGTTGTTCCGTTCGTTGACCACTTCCGGAGAGAGATTGACTGGGTTGGGACCTTCTCCCCTCCGGCCGGGGTGTAGGAACCGACAATGTCCCACGTCCCGACAAAGCGGTCGAGAACCTGCAACCCGGGGCTCTTTTCATTCTGGGCGGATGCGCTAAAGGCGGTAGCGAGTATCGCGGCACAGGTAGCAAGTTGTAATTTCATGGGGTCAGTTTTTTGGTTTTTGGCTAAATGAGGGCGGTGGCTTGTCCATCTCGCTGCAATTGAAGAAGGCTAAAATGAGGAGCAGCTAAAGAGCCATTGCGAATCGAAGTTCAGTTTGTAATCCTGGTCGGATGGTTTTCAGGAGAGCGCTGATTCTTCCGAAAGGGCGTGGTTCATCAGCCGGATCAACCGCATCGTTATAGTATCCATCACCCGGAAAGCGACGAGGATCGACAGCACGGCCACTCATGGCGGCATCTTTCCTGACAAGCGGGAGAATTTTCAGCGTAGGGAGAGAAGATGAAAACTCTTATCGCTCTCTTGTGTGTCGTTTTTCTCTCGCCTTCGTTAGTTGAAGCCGGGGAGCGTCATTTGTTCATTTTGTCCGGCCAATCGAACATGGCGGGTCTTAAGCCGGAAGCGGCTTTTCTTCCCGAGTTGAAGAAGCTCCTACCGGATACCGACATTCAGCACATCAAGTTTGCGAAGGGTGGACAGCCGATTCGCAAATGGGTTCCCACCTGGGATAAGATTGCCGCGAAGAGTGATCTTGAGCCGCGGAATGACCCGGGTGCGTTTTACGCAGAGGTGGTAAAGTTGGCGAAGGCGAGCATTGCGGAGGGAAAGCCGAAAACGATCACCTTCTTCTGGATGCAGGGGGAGCGGGATGGCAAAGAGAAACTCTCGGCGGCTTATGAAGAGAGCATGAAGACGCTCATTGCCAATCTACGAAAAGACCTCGATGCCCCGGAAATGGCCTTTGTGATTGGGCGCCTCAGTGACTACTCTACGGCAGAGCATTGGGAGGGTGTCCGCGCTGCCCAGGTGAAGGTGGCAACTGATGACCCACGCGGTGCGTGGGTGGATACGGACGACACGAACAACAAGGAGAAGAAAGGAAAAATGACCAACGATCTTCACTATACCAAGGCCGGCTACGATCTCTTTGGCCAACGCCTGGCGCGCCAGGCGGTGCTGATGATCAAGGGTGGGAAGCCTGATTCAAAGGGGCAACCGGAGTAGGGCGGTGCACGCTCGAAATCAGGATGAAGTCGACTCTGAAATACAAACTTCACCATCGAGCTAAGATTTTCAGGACCTTTTGCGTTCGTTTCAAAAAGCTGGAATTGGCTTTATAATTCCAAGCGTCTGCAAGCCCACCTCGGATGGAGCGATTGCGCACGGCGACTTGGGGACTATGGAGCCTCGATCCGGATGGCTAAAAAGTTCTACAAGGAAGCAGACGCCCAAGAATGGCGGCGAGAATCACCCTTCGCACATGGTCCACGCATGCTGAGCTACGACCCTTTCTGTCGCTGAAGTACATCGTAGCGTAATCATCCTGATTGCAGCAGGTCGACCGGATACACAAGCGGGACGCTCATGCTACTTCCCCCGCACAGCGAAGCTCCCACTCCGCGCCTAAACTACAGAGGCTAGGAAATCTGACCCTTGGAGCGCTTGCTTTACCGTTCGAAGTTCAACCGCAGGAAAATCGGTCCCCGACTCGTTTCTGCCGGAAATCGCAGCATCATTCTTGTGGTCTTTTCATCCACGACTTGGGCCGACATTTTCACCATCGTGGAGGTCGACCAGTTGGCGAGATCATTGGATGTCTGAACCTCCCAAGCGACTCCTTGACGGCCACGCGGAAGATCGAACTCAACTTCCACCTCCCCCTCCGCAGCCCTTCGCCTGATTTGCAACCGGCCCGAATCCCGGCGGGTCGGGTCCGTTCCGAAGGCAAACTCGCCCCAATTCGACAATCCGTCTCCGTCCAGGTCATCATCTTCCGAAGGAACGACAAACCCCGGATTGTCTTCCTCACCCAATCGCCCCGCGATCCAATCGGCGTAAGTCACAGTTTCAACGGCACGGTATCGCCAAATCTCATCCGAAGCCAAAGCTCCGAGATCATCGTCCCCACCTGCCGGAGAGAGATTCCCAAAGTGCATTTGGTAATTCACCCACGGAACGGCACCCACCTTCGCACGGGAGATTTTCAGAGCCCTCGGCGCAGCCGCCCTTTCAAACAAGTGGGCGAGGTCTACCGGTTCCACGCCGTAAGCACCAACGGGCACCCAGGCAAGCGAGCGCTTCGTGTCAAAAGATACGTGATCCAAATCGACATGAAATTGGTTGACGGCCTCCACCACTGCGGGCTCCAAATCGTCGATGGTATTCGGATTAAGCATCCACCAAACTTGCTGACCGTAACCCCAGCCGCTCGTGGAGAGAATGCCTCCCTTGTAAACGAGTTCATTGGGATAGAATCCCAAGTCCATCATTCTCGGCTCCCCGATCTCCCCTAGCAAATCAAAGGGATAAAAATCGATCCCCTGACTCGCATCCGATCCATCCCACGTAGAGTAGGGAACCGCAAAGTGGTGCCCGGTGACTTGAATGCTACGATGGTAGGCATTGGGAATGGTCGCTTCATCGATCAAAAATGTCGTTACTCCGTCGAAGACAGAGGTTTGTAAAACGAGATCATCCGACCACCAGATCTGTTCATCGTTCCCGGTGCGGGTGGCCTGTGCTGATGATAGCAAGAGCCATCCCGAACCGTCGCCCACCTTCCTGACACCTTTAACCGTGCCCGGAACACTCACGGAAGGAGCCACCGAAATGGCGCCATCGTTCGCGAAGGTCGCGACACGAAGCTTGTGCTCGTTTTTATAGAAACTTCCTTCCCCGTCTTCGCCCGTCACAAGCTTGTTCTGACGGAACGAAAGGAAGACCTTCCCACCCTGCTCAACGATTCCCGAAATTGTCGAAGTCCCATCCATCGTCACTTCCTCGTCATCATTGACAGGACCGTTTGTTTCCACATCAACTCGATAATCCAGCAGCAGCTCAGGAGTAGTAGGATCCGAGACGTCTACAACGAGAATTTGAGCTGTCTCTTATACACATCTCCGAGCCCACGAGACCGAGGCTGATCTCGT
>CAJXVQ010000010.1 GCA_913060685.1 uncultured Verrucomicrobiales bacterium | reverse complement strand
CTACACAGAGTAGATCGTCGGCAGCGTCAGATGTGTATAAGAGACAGCTTCCATCCGGATTGATTTTGATGAGGTGGGTGACGGGGACAGGTATTCCGCCGGCGGTGATTCCGTCGAAATATCCAACAAAGTGGTAGAGCATCCCGCCGTCCGGGAGATTGGAGGGAATGGGAAAGGCTCCGATGATTTCCGGGGCAAACTGAAAGGAGCTACTGGAGGTGACCTCGCCTGCGAGGTCGGTCACATAGGAGATGAGAGTGAGCTGCTTGGGAAAGTCGGACGTGTTGCTGACGGAGGTGAGGTAGGCATTACGATCGGGGAGAAAGCGGCGAACAAAGAACTGGGGGTTGAAGCGTGTCGACGTTGCAAAACCAGGGGAAGAGTAGCGTTTGTGGAAGACGGTGTTGCCGGATTGGTCGAAGACAACGGAGTCGAGACTCTGTCCGCGGTCGATGGTGGCACCGATGCGGGTGTCATCAAAGAACTCGACGGCGTGCGGCTCACCGACGCTGGTTTCGAAGCGTTTGGCAAAAATGGTGGCGTTGTCGCTTCCGCGGAAAAGGCCGAGGCGGAAGGCATTGGCCGTGGGAGCTTCGTTGTAGGCGGCGAAGAGAAGATCCGGGGCAGTACCGAGCGGGACGAGGTTGAGACCACTGGCAGCACCTCCGGGTTCCAGGGCGATGTTCCAGAGGTTTTGGCCCGAGTGGTCGAAGCGGGAGAGGTATTGGATTTCGGCCGGAGTGGCGGGATCGTTTGGATTGGGGCGGGAGGCGAATCCATTGAGGGCGTATCCGGAGTTATCGGGGCGCAGGGGGGCAAGGAATCCGAGTTCAAAGGGTGGCGTGGAAGCGTCGGCGACTTTAAAAGAGTGGCTCCACCTTGTTTGTGCCGCGAGTGGCTGGCTTGCCACCGCGATCACGAGAGTGAGAGCTTGGAGAAAATGTTTCACGATTGGATTAAGTTGGAAATTTTAAGACGGGATCGAGTCCTTGGTTGACCGCCGTTGTGGACAGTTCATTGGGGAATGAAAGCCGCAAGATGAAATTTGAATGAGGTGTTTTTAAAAAGATAGCTTTCTGGAAGGAGTCTCTGCTTGAGACCCGCTTGTCTCAATGAGACCCTTTTTTATGAGTCGATTCTCCCTTCCTATTGGCCTCTTTGCCGGACTGCTCTTCCTGGCTCCAGCCAGTTCTTTCTCCTCGGAAGAACGGCGGCCGAATCTCGTCATCTTTTTGGCCGATGACCAGGGTTGGGGCGATTTGAGCGTCCACGGAAACACAAACCTGGCGACCCCGAATATCGATTCGTTGGCGAGAGATGGAGCGATGCTCGAGAATTTCTACGTGTGCGCGGTGTGCGCTCCGACCCGGGCCGAGTTCCTGACGGGGCGCTATCATTTCCGCACGGGAGTGAGTGGCGTGAGTGAGGGAACGGGCCGACTGAATCCAGACGAAACCACCTTGCCCGACCTGTTTCAGGCGGGAGGCTATGCCACCGGAGCCTTCGGGAAATGGCACAACGGCACGCAAGCGCCCTATCATCCACTCGACCGCGGGTTTGATGAATTCTACGGTTTCACCTCAGGGCATTGGGGGCATTACTTCAGCCCGCCCTTGGATCACAACCGGAAGCAGGTGAAGGGAAAGGGATATCTCACGGACGATCTCACCGATCATGCCCTCCGCTTTATCGAGGAACACCACGAAAGCCCCTTCCTCTGCTACGTGCCCTTCAACACGCCGCACTCGCCCTTTTACGTCGATGACAATTTCTATGAGAAGTTCGACGGTCTCGATCCGGCGATGCGAAATCGTGACCCGAAAAAGGAAGACTTTCCCGCAACCCGGGCCGCCCTTGCGATGTGTGAGAATATCGATTGGAACGTCGGTCGCATCCTCAAAAAACTGGATACCCTCGGACTGCGGGAGGAAACCATCGTGGTCTACTTCTCTGACAACGGGCCCAACAGCTTCCGCTGGAATGGCGGAATGAAGGGCAAGAAGGGGAGCACTGATGAAGGGGGGCTGCGTTCCCCCTTTCTGATTCGTTGGCCCGGTCACATCCCCGCCGGCCGGACGATTGCCGAAGTTGCCGGTGCCATCGATTTGCTCCCAACCCTGACCGAGCTGGCCCGGGTGCCCGCCAAAACGGCGAAACCGGTCGAAGGACGGAGTTTCGCAGGCCTGCTGCAGGGAGATCCCAACGTCGAATGGCCTGATCGCCAACTCTTCAGTGTCTGGGGGAAAAAGCGCACGACCGTTCGCACCACGAGATATCGCATGGATGAGAGAGGCGCGCTCTTCGACATTTACAAGGATCGGGGGCAGCGTGATAATGTTGCCGGCAAACATCCTGCCATCGCCGCAGAACTTCGCAACGCCTTGGCCGCCTATCGCCTCGAAGCCGACAAACACTTCGCCGCCAATGCCGATCGGCCGTTTACCGTCGGATATGCGGAATCGACGACGCTGCCCGCTCGGGATGGAATCCCTCACGGCACCATTCAGCGGAGCTCAAAGGCCCCGAACAATTCCTTCTTCACAAACTGGACACACCCGGACGACTCGATCACCTGGGACATCAAGGTCGGCAGGGCAGGGGAGTATCGGGCGACCGTCTACTACACTTGTCCTGCGCCAAACGTCGGCGCCGGGATCCGCCTCGCGTGGGGCCACGCGACGACCGAAACCACCGTCACGGAGGCCTTCGATCCGCCCCTCTGGGACAAATCAAAAGAACGCGTCGCCAAATCGCACTACTTGGTGAAGGATTTCAAGCCCCTCGATCTTGGTGTTCTCACCCTGAAGACAGGGCGGGATCATCTTACTCTCACTGCACCGAACTTGGTCGGGGAGCGGGGAATCGACGTCTACTCTCTTGTTCTCGAACGGGTTGACAAGAAAGCCGAAACCGACCGCGAATAGCCTCTCTTCTTACCATCGCCAAAATCCGTCAAATGACCTCTCTGAGGGAATCATGCCTCCCTCGCTGGACAAATCTTTTTCGTTTCTCTAGTTTCGACGAATGAAGCTTCTGCTCCTTCTTTTACTTCCTCTTGTCGCGATCACCCACGCGAAGAAACCCAACATCGTTTTTTTCTTCACCGACGACCACGCGCCCCACGCCATCGGGGCCTACAACGGCTGGCTCAAATCCGTCAACCCCACCCCGGAAATCGACAAGCTCGCCGCCGACGGCATGCTCTTTGAGAACTCCTTCTGCACCAACTCGATCTGCGGGCCGTCCCGCGCCGTCATCATGAGTGGCAAACACAGCCACATCAATGGCTTCATGAACAACGGGAACAGCTTCGATTGGAACCAACAAATCTTCCCTAAAATTCTCCGCGCCGCCGGCTATCACACCGCTCTCTACGGGAAATCCCACCTCAAAGGGAAGCCCCAGGGATTCGATTCGTGGGCCGTCCTTCCAGGACAAGGCGACTACTACAACCCCGCCATGATCACCCCCGAAGGCCGCAAGGTTGTCCCGGGATACTGCACCGATATTGTCACCGACATGGCCATTGAGTTCGTCAAGGAATCAAAAGCCCTCGGCAAGCCCTTCATGCTCATGTGCCAGCACAAGGCTCCGCACCGGACCTGGATGCCCGCTTTGCGACACCTGCATCTTTACGACGATATCGAAATTCCCGAGCCCACCACCCTTTTCGACCAATACGAAGGCCGCATTCCCGCGCAGCATCAGGAGATGGAAATCGAGCGCCACATGTATCTCGACCACGACCTCTTCACCGACCTGACCCCCGACCTCGAAGTTCCCAAACAACGCCGCCCCAGCGAAGATCGCTCCGCTTACGTGAACATGAAGCGCATGACTCCGGAGCAACTCAAGGTCTGGCGCGCGGCCTATGGTCCCAAGGACAAAGCCTTCCGCGAGGCCAAGCTCACCGGCCGCGACCTCGTTCGCTGGAAGTTCCAGCGCTACGCCAAGAACTACCTCCGCAGCATTAAAGGCGTCGATGAAAACCTTGCCCGCCTCCGCAAAACCCTTGAAGACGAGGGTCTTGCTGACAACACCATCTTCGTTTACTCCTCTGATCAGGGTTTCTATATCGGCGACCATGGCTGGTACGACAAACGCTGGATGTACGAGGAATCTTTAAAGATGCCTCTCATTGTCTCCTGGCCCGGAGTCATCAAGCCCGGATCACGCAACACCGACCTCGTCCAAAATCTCGACTACGCGCAGACCTTCCTCGAGATGGCCGGAGCAAAAATCCCCGAAGATATGCAGGGCCAATCGCTCGTTCCACTCATGAAGGGAACCAAGCCAGCTGACTGGAGAAAGTCCATCTACTACCATTACTACGAGTATCCCTCCTACCATCAGGTTCCCCGCCACAATGGTATTCGGACCGATCGGTATAAACTCATCAACTTCTATGAATTTGGCGAATGGGAATTCTACGACCTCAAAACGGACCCCGATGAGTTGAAAAACCTCTACGGGAACCCGGAGAAGAAGGAACTGATTGGAGACATCCGCAAGCAACTCCTCGAACTGCAAAAAGGCTACGGCGATGATACCGTTCTCCCGACGAAGCCCAAGGAGTGGCAAACCAAAATGCGCAACACCACGAGCGTGAAAACAAAGGCGGTATTTCCTCCCCGGACGAAGTAAGCTTGCCAGAATTTCGCTTTTTGAGTGGGAGGCTTGGGGGCGCTGTTTCGGAGATTGGGAGGTGAGAGAGGGCTGAGTGAGTAGGCCAGGGAGCACTGGAATACTCCGGCCCTAAAACGCCGGAATATGAATTCCGCCTTTGCCGAGGCCCATGCAGTCGTGATACACATAGGTTCGGTCTTGGCATCATTGGTGCTTGACCATTTATCCACAAGCCACCGTTCCACACATGAAACTCAATCTAACTTTGACCACAGTCGGCCTCCTTTTTACAGGAGTGACGGCACAAGCCGACATTATCACCTTCAAGCTCGATGGGAACGGAGGTGGGGGTTTGCTCTCCACCAACGTCAACGGAACCGTCAATGGCATCCCGGGAACCGGCGGTATCGGACCAGGCGGGATCACCCTCGACACCGACACCAATGAGATCTCCATCGATATTCGCTGGGGATCGGGTAACGGCTTTACCGACCTCAGCAGCACGGTCACCAATCTGCACCTCCATGGCTCCACGGCGAATGCGGCTCCCGGCGGATTCACCGACAATGCGGGCGTTCTGGGAGGTCTTCCAGGCTTCGGCACCAGCCCCAGCGACGGATCCTTTATCGGAATACTCAGTCTGACCCAGGGGGCAGCCGACGACGTCCTGGCCGGACGCAGCTATATCAATGTGCACACCAGCACCAATGGCGGAGGTGAAATTCGGGGACATCTGGTGGCCCTTCCGCAGACCGTAACCCTGCTATCGGAAGATTTTTCCGATGGCGACGGAGGGTTTACTGTCACCAACGAAAACGATCACACGGATCCGTGGGCCCACGATGCGGTAGCCGGCACCTGGTCGACAGATGGATCGGAAAATGGATTGGCCAACGAGCATACCAGATTGACCAGTCCGGAGCTTACCGTCGAGGCGGATGGGGGATACGTTCTGAGCTTTGATCATCGCTACGATATTGAGGGTGGCGATTGGGATGGAGGCGGGGTGTTTATCAGCGTCAATGGAGGATCTTTTCGGTATGTCGAAGGTGACGAGTTCACCGGGAACGGCTACAACACCGGTAGCCTCATCGGGGCGCACGCCCTCGGCGGATTGATTGGATTTGGCGGAATCTCTCCCGGGCATCCGGCGGGAACCTACATCACGAGCACGGCCGGCCCGTTTTCATTGGGTGCCGGTGACACCGTCCAGTTCCAGTTCCTGATGGCCAATGACCAGGGCGCGGTGGGAACGATGACCCCAAACTGGGAGCTGGACTCCATCACCATCACTTCGCTCGCAGACCTTGATGGCGACGGCATGCCGGATTCTTATGAAGAGGCCAATGGCCTCGATAAGGAAATGGATGATGCGGCGGGTGACCTTGATAGCGACATGGTAAGTAACCTCGACGAGTTTCTAAATGGGACGGATCCCCAGGACGAGGATTCGGATGACGATACCCTGGGCGACGGAGTGGAGACCAATACCGGAACCTATGTCAGTAGCACCGATACCGGAACCGACCCGCTGAATTCAGACTCCGACGGCGATGGGCTCGAAGACAGTGTCGAGGACAATTCCATGACCTTCGTCAATGCGGCTTCGCCCGGAACCAATCCCAATCTCGCCGACACCGACGCCGATGGATTCAGCGACAGTGTCGAGATTGACCTGGGCACCAACCCGACGAACGGAGCCGATTTTCCACCGCTTCCTCCCGTCATCGGATACTGGTCATTCGATGACGAAGTCACGCCCACTGCAGATTTGTCGACCAACCTCAACCATGGCACGGTCAATGGTGGGGCGGTGTTTGTGGATGGACACACCGGGGAGCCGGGAGACTTCGCCATTGAGTTTGATGGACTTGATGACTCGGTGACCACCGCGGCGTCGCTGCTCAATGGACTTGCCGAATTTACGATGTCGGGCTGGGTCAAAATGGACGATCCACAATTGGGAAACCGAACGGGGTTGTGGGGTCAGAATGATACCATCGAGTTCGGGATGATCAATCCCAGCCAAATTGAATACTGGTCGGCCCAGGGTGGCGTGATGCAAGCGGGTGGTGTCGTGTTCGGACCCACAACCGAAGACTGGGTCCACATTTTGGTGACGAACAGTGCCACCGAGCGCAAACTTTACCTTGATGGTGTGGAATCCGGTTCGGGCGCTTCCGGGGGTGCCCCCTCTTCCGCGTTTTTCTTCAACATCGGTGGAGGCGGAATCCAGGACGCCACGGGAAACTTCTTCCTGGGTCAAATTGATGACGTCGCGGTGTGGGATACCGTTCTTTCGGCTCAACAAATTGCAGACCTCGCGAGCGGGGAGCTCACCCCCATTGGCCCTGCCGCCCCACCCATTCCATTCCAGATCACCGACATCACGGTCAACACCGCTCTTGGTGAGGTCAACCTGAAATGGAATTCGCGGCCGAACCGGGAGTATTCCCTATTTTCTTCGAACAATCTGTTTGATTGGATCGAACTTCAGGACGGTATTCAGAGCCAAGGCGCTACCACGCAGTATACCCAGTCATTTGATATCGCTGGCAACCCCGGACAGTATTTCAGAGTCGAGGAATTTTAGGGGCACCTCTGCTCTCTGATGACTGGGTAATGGCAACTTGGATTCCGTAGAGGGAACCATTCGGCAGGCCAGCCTTGTCAATCTCCAGGGAACCGGTGTTATTTTTCGAGCCTACGTAAAGATACACCTGCCCGGGATTTTCTTTTGAGGTGGAGCGATTGACGATGCCGTTAAGGGGATGGGAGAGGGGGCGGGCGCCGGTAATCGTCGGACAGCGGCATTCCGCCCTGCCTCCTATTTTCTGGGTTTCCTGCCGAGTGGATCGAGGACCCCCTGTCCAATCCGGTGACACGGGGGGCGAGACAGGAGTGGACGGGTGAGACCGGTCAGATAGGGTCATCCCCATGGCAAATCTCGAATTTCACCTTAACGGAAAACGCGTAATTGTTGAAGAAGGCTCGGCGGAGCTGGGATTCAATCTGCTTCAGTTTTTACGGCAGACCGGATGGGCCGGAACCAAGGAGGTATGCTCCGAAGGGGGGTGTGGCGCCTGCACCGTCATCCTCAGTCACTGGGATGAAGGGAAGAGGCGAGCGATTCACCGATCGAGTGCCAGCTGTCTCATTCCGTTGGCCTCGGTTCACCGGAAAAACATCACGACCGTCGAAGGTCTTTCGAAGCTGACGGAAAACGAAAGCCATCCCATCTGTGAGGCATTCAGGGAACTGGGAGCCACCCAGTGTGGCTTCTGCACACCGGGTTTTATCATGACCCTCGAAGCCCGGCTGAACACGGAAGAGGAGCTTTCCAAAAAGGATCTCGAACGGCTCTATGATGGCAACCTTTGCCGCTGCACGGGCTATCGGCCCATCCTCGATGCCGCGTCGGTTTTCTGCAAAGATCCGCTGGAAGGAGAGACCCGCGTCACCAAGTGGCGGGAAGATTACCAGCGGACCAAAAGGTTCGACGAGATCTTTCCCGATGAATACAAGGAACCCGCTCAAAGCCATGAAATCAGGGGACGGAGAACCAGCTGGCACTTGCCGGTGGGAAAGGACGAGGCCATGCAGTCGGGAATCCAGTATGTTTCGGGAAACACCGACGTGGGCTATCTCGAGAAGTATGCGTTTCAACATCCGGACAGAAAAACGCTCCTTGAAGGTGTTTCCGAACTGAAGGGAATCTCCGACAAGGGCGATCGCGTGGTTCTCGGTGCCGGAGTCACCATCGAAGAGGTGTATGATGCCTTCCGCGAGAGTCCGGATTCCGCGCTCAGGGCGCTCTCCAATCAATGCCGTTATTTTGCCAACACCCAGATCCGTAACCATGCCACCATCGGCGGAGGAATCATCAGCTTCAATGCCTACGGGGATCTGGTGCCCGTGTGGATCGCGGCCCGGGCAGTTCTGAACTTCAGCACGCCCGATGGAGAAGAAGAGCTGGAGATCACCGGTCCCGGTTTTGCCCTGCCGCAAAACTCACTCCTCGTTTCGGTGACGGTTCCCAAAGATTCGGGGAACTCCCATGTGGAAAGCTACAAGTATGCCCGCCATCGGACAGACTCCATCACCTATCTGAGCGGCGCTTTGTCCGCCAGGTTTGATCCGGAGAAGAAGACTTTTCATGATTTTATTCTCAGCTATTCCGGAATTGGACCTTCCGGTTTCCGGGCGGTTGAAACCGAGAAGTTTCTCGAAGGCAGCCATCTGGCCAAGAGCCATCTCAAGGATGCGATTTCCGTCTTAAAGTCAGAAATCGAGGCTGGAATCGACAACCCGCTTCCCGAACGGGTCCACGCCTATCAGGTGCGCATGTCCATAGCCATCCTGAGGCGTTTTCAGTCCGCCCTCAGGGCGCGGTTTCTCAAAGAAGGCGGTAGCTTCGCTGCTGAAACCAATCCCGATGAAGGGGAACTCATCTCCCGATACCCGGCTGTCGCCCACCGGGCCCAGGGGAGCTTTTCGGAACGCACTGACGGGATTCTCGGGAAGGCCATTCCCCACCAGAACGCAAATCTTCAGACCACCGGTGCCGCCCGTTACAGTGTCGATCATGAAATTCCGAACTGTCTTTACGGAACCATCATCCCCTCGCCGACGGCACGGGGAAGGCTCCTGTCCATCGATGCTTCCGAAGCCCTGGAAAACCCCGACGTGGAGGGTGTTTACACTGCAAAGGATATCCCGGGAAAGAACCTGTTCGGATTCCGGGTTGAAGACGAAGAGGTCCTCGCCAGCGAGCGGGTCCATTACGTCGGCCAACCCGTGGCCATCCTTGTGGCAAAATCCCTCGCCGCCGCCAAAGAAGCCAAACAGCTTGTGAAGGTGGTTGTGGAGGAGGAGAAACCTCTGATCACCATCCACGATGCCCTCGAAGCAAAATCCTTCCATGGAAACCCCGAGGGTTATCTTGTGAAACAGGGAGATCTTGAGCAGGGATTTTCCGATAGTGAAAGGGTGGTGGAAGGAGAGCTGAGCCTTTGCGGCCAGTATGCCTTCTATCTCGAACCGCAGTCTGCCCTCGCGATCCCAAAGGACGAAGGATTGCTGATCTACAGTTCCACTCAGAGTCCTTCCAATGTGGTGGATCACGTGTCGTCACTTCTCGATCTGAAACAAAACCATATCGATGTCCGCGTCGGGCGTCTCGGAGGCGGATTTGGTGGGAAACAACTGCGCGCCGGACCCATCGCTGCCATCGCCGCCCTCGGCGCTCGTCTTTCGGGATCGCCGGTGAAACTCACCCTCGAGCGCAAAGAGGACATGGCCTTCTGTCCCGGAAGAGGTTATTCCCATGCGAAGTATAAAGCGGGTTTTCTCCCCGACGGGAAGATCAATGCGCTGGAGGTGGATTTCCATCTGAGTGGCGGTTTTTCAAACGACTACAGCGCCGATATTACCGAAACGGCAACTCTCCTCATGGACAGTTGCTATCACATTGAAAATGTCCGCGTTCACGGGCGATGCCTGAAAACCAATGTGGGATCGAACACTTCGACGCGCGGGTTTGGCAAACCCCAGGCTTCGGCGGTGGTGGAAACGGTCATGGATCACGGAGCCAGTGTTCTGGAATTGGATGCCAATCTTTTGAGACGAAGAAATCTCTACCGGAAGGGCGATCACACCATCACCAAAACCGAGATCAGGGATGATATCATGGCAAAGTGCTGGGATCGCGTGGTGGAAAAGGCCGATTACGAAAAACTCAAGCTGGAGATAGACGAATACAACCACTCGCACACCTACACGAAGAGGGGCATCGCCATCGTAGGCTCCAAGGGCAACATGGGATTCATCCAGACGGATGACATCAACCGGGGGCTTGCGCTCATTCACGTTCATCGTGACGCCACGGTGAGTGTCACTCATAGCGGCATCGAGATGGGCCAGGGAATCAACACGCGCATGGCCCAGGTGGCAGCCGATACCCTCGGCATTTCCCTGGAGAATGTGGAGGTCACCGACACCCAGAGCGATCTTATCCCCAACACTCCGCCAACCAGCATGGTGTCCACGGATCTGTGCGGAGAAGCCATCCTCAGGGCCTGCGCAAACCTGAAAGACACCCTGGGAAGCTACGAGGGAAATTTTGAAGAGAAGGTGGCGGCGGCCTATCTCGAGGGGAAATCCCTCACCGAAACCGGGGTGTACAATGCCCCCCGTCTCGTCTACGACTATGAAAAACAGCAGGGAGATATTTCCTATTTTTTCGTTTGGGGAGCTGCCGTTTCCGTCGTTGAGATTGATGTGCTTTCCGGGCACTACCGGATCATCAAGTGCAACATTGTTCAGGACTGTGGGAAAAGTCTCAATCCCCTTCTGGATATCGGTCAGGCAGAAGGTGGGTTTCTCTTTGGGGTCGGCTACTACATGACAGAAGAGATGATCTATACCGGGAAGGGCGAGCTCGTTTCAAACAATGTCTCCAGCTACAAGATCCCGGGCCCCGGTGACATCCCGCTTGACTGGGACATCGAGTTACTCAATCACGACCCGGGCCACTCCGGTCTTCACAATTCCAAGGGCATCGGCGAGAGCAACGTGCAGCTCGGGCTCAGTGTGTATTTCGCCACCAAGGAAGCCGTTCGGGCGGCCCGGCTTGAGCACGGTCTGAGTGGCGAATTTCCGATGGATTTCCCGGCCAGTGTTGACCGGGTTGGCGCCGTGCTTCCGGGCATGGAAAGCATGATCTGAAAATTTCTCGACTCGCGCGAGCCGAATGCCGGCACACCCAACAGGAGCGGCGATTGCTCGTTTCGTAACACACTTGGGGCTCTTGAAGTTAGGTCATTAACTCGGCCAAGGGGCCGCGTTGGAGGCTCTTGGCAAGATTGACGTCGAGACGCCCGAACTGATCCCGGGGCTTGCCCACTGCGTGCATCAAGGTGTTGTAGAGATTAGCGATGGTGCGGTGACCTTCGGCTCCATAACCGGGGTATTGGAGATAGCGCCCGCCAGATCCCGCCAGTCCGCCTAACAGGATAAAGGGCCATTCCAGGCAACTCCCGTGGTGCTTCTCGGCGGCATCACTGAGGTAGACGATGAGGGTATTGTCCAACATCGTGCCGTCTCCTTCAGGGACAGCTTTGAGTTTGGCCGCCACGCGAGCGATCTGGTCGAGGTGAAAGGTGCGGATGCGGCGGCGGGCTTCGACCGACGTCATCCCGTTGACCGACTCCGCGTGTCCCAGGCCGTGAACGTGCTTGGAAATCCCGAGGCCACGATAGGTTACGTCCAGAGTGTCGGCGCGGACGGTCACGACGTTTGAGATGCCCGAGATGAGCGCGGCCCCTGCCATGTCAAAGTGGGCTTCCAGGCGATCGGTCTCCACCTCCGAAGTGTATTTGTCGGAGACCTCGGGGGTATGCTTTCGAATCCTGGCTTCCATGCCCTTCAACCGTCGACTGCGATCCTGGAGGCCCTCGAATGCTCCCAGGTAATGATCCAGTTTTTCCCGATCCTCGTTTCCAATCGCGCCCTGGACGCGCTTGATATCGCCCACCATGTGGTCAAGCAACATCGCTTGCACTTCCTGTTCCGCCGCCGCGTCTTTCCCCGTGGCCGCCACGCCGAAGAGACTCTGAAAGGCGATGGCGGGATTTGCCTGATAGGGGAGAGGCCGGTCGATATCGAGCGCGGAGATGCCGGGGTAGACGACGGAGTCTTTGACTCCCGAAAGAACCTTGCCTCCAAGGGTTAAGCCAATGTGAGGAAAGATTGCCGGAAGGGCGCGGGCCAGCAGACCATCAATGGTTGCGGAGACGGGGCGTCCCGGGTTGCCTTCATCACCGGTGTGATAGCAGCCCAGAGCGCCATACCAGGCCGAGTGACCCCCGCGGCACATCTTGCCGGAGAGTCCTTGTAAGATCGTCAATTGATCTTTGAAGGGTTTTAGGGCGCGGAGCGAACCCGGGAGTTCATAGCTCGCGAGCGGCAGATCGAGCAACTTGTCGGTGCGCTTTAATTCCTCGGGCCAACCTTCTTTTTCGCCCGGTTTTACCATCGTTGAAACGAGTTCGGTCGGGACGAGTTCAGCAGGGGTGAGTCCACTCGATTTTACGACGAAGAGGAAACGCTTGGGCACGCCTGCTGTCGTTCCCTCGGCCCGGAGTCGGCTCACGAATGGCATGAGGAGAGGTGAGACAGCGCCTAGCGAAAGTCCTTTGAGAAGATGTCGACGAGTGGGGGTCATGGCTGGGATTTGCGGTAGAGAAAGGAATCCGAAGAGAGGAGCGAGGCGATGAGTGCTTTCATGCTTCCGCCATTTTCGGTGTAAGCGCGGTCCGCCGCGATGAGGGTGGGCGAGTCATGGAAAGATTCATTACGTCCCAGCCAATAGCGGAAGGTATGACGAACGAAAGACTGTCTCACTAGATCGGAGTCAGCGAGTTTGTGGACCATTTCGAAAGCGTTCGCCACCTCTCCTTCCAAAGCCCGCTCTCCACTCCCGGTGATGGCGCCGCTTGTGTCGACCGGCACGCTGGTCGCTTTCCGGTGTCGGTCGGGAAAGATACTGAGTAATTCTCCCAACATTTCACTCTTACGAAATCGGCCAAAGTCATCGAAGTTCTCAAAGGGAAGGCCGAGGGGGTTCATTTTTTCGTGACAATTCCAGCACGACTTGGCGGTGGTCGCGGTGAGCCGCTCGCGGAGTGTCTTGTGCCGATCCTCCGGGATGACGGCATCCACCGTGATTGGAATTTCAGGAACCGTTCCGGCCAGAAGATGTTCACGGATCCATTTGCCCCGGCGGATGGGGTCGGTGTCGAAGTTCCCCGACCAGGCGATGAGCCAAGCGGGGTGCATCAGGATGCCGGCACGTTCTTCTTTGGGAAGGGGGAACGGTTGCTCCGTGGGGTAATCCCACGCCTCGTGATCAATGTTGTAGAAGCCGACATATTTCCGGCTCGATGGTCCCTCGATGGGGATGGGAGTGCGCCCCGCTGCTTCGGTGCGTTCAATGTAGCTCTTGTTAAACTTGAAATTTTGATCGTTCTTGTTGTTGCGAATGTAGCCCAGATCCTTTTCGAACTTCTCGAAGGAACCGGGGTATGCCACGAAATAGTCATTGCTCGTGAGCAATCGTCGAAGGACATCCTTGTCCTTATCAAAGATGTTCATGACGAATTGATCGCAGTCATTCACGATCTTCCTGGTATCGAAACCACTATCGATGCCAATCCGGTTCTCATCTTTAAAGACGCGCGGTGCGTGGTGATAGCCGAAGAAGTCACGGAAGAAGCGAAGCACCCGGGTGTTTCGGATCTTATGGTCCCGGGCAAACATCGTGAAGTCGGCTGTCGACATGTCGTTCTCATCGAGGATGCCTTTCACGACTGATCGGATCTGCCCAGGACTCTCAAGCTTCCCCTCCCGGGCCAGATCGAGTAGAGACTCCCCGCCGACGCGGACCTTGCCGGGGCCCCGGTCCATCAGGGCAAAAGAGAGAGCGAATGCCAGTTCGATTGAGGAGAGTCGTCGCCGCCCGTGGACATCGGTTTTTCCCAATCCAATCTCCATGCGATAAACCGCCTCCGGTTTGAGCATGATGGAGACCAAGGTCGCCTGGAGACCTCGCTTCTTTCCCGCCGTGCGCATGGCGTTTTCACAGAAAGCCAAAGTCGAGGTCATTTCTTCTTCGGAAGGTTCCCGTTCCAAGACGAGTTGATATTCCCAGGCGATGGCGGTCTTCAATTGCGCTTGGTCCGGCGACTCCTCGTTCTCAAGAATCACCCGGAAGGGATCGGGCGTGTTCTGATGTCGGTGCATTTTTCCGTCGTGCTCCCGCTTGAGGATCCCGGTGGTCTGATACTCTGCAATGGACCGGCAGTTCATCATGAGGAGTTGGAGCGTTGCCGAATCGGCAAAGTGCTTGGCCGCGTAATCGGCGATCACCCCCTTGCTTTCATCAATCGCGAAGGGCTGGTGAATGGTCGTGGCGTGGCGTAATCCTCTCACATCCTTGATGAAACGATCATACGCGTGCGGTCCGAATCTCCACAGGCGCGGCGGTGAAAAGGCGTGGCCTTGATGGGATCCATCGAAGAGTGCCTTGTGATCGAGATGATTTCCGAATTCCGGGGAACGGCGTTTGTGATCAATGACCGGGTCGATATCGTGCTCGGCAAATCGTGCCCGAATCCATTCCATGAGCTGCTGGCGGTCCGCGGTGGCAGGTTTTTCCTTCTTCTTGGGAGGCATCTCTTCGGTCTCCAGTTTCTCAAGGACTTCCTGCCAGATGTCGATACTGCCTCCCTCCGTGAAATCTGCAGCGAGATCATCCAAACGCAGTCCGCCCTTGGTGGTCCCGGCCTCGTGACAGTCGTAACAGTGCTGCTCCAAAAAATTTACGACCTGCTCATCCAGCGCGGCATGGACGACCGGTAAAGGCAGGGCAAGGAACCAAAGC
The DNA here is from genome assembly GCA_913060685.1 of uncultured Verrucomicrobiales bacterium. Taxonomy (GTDB): domain Bacteria; phylum Verrucomicrobiota; class Verrucomicrobiia; order Verrucomicrobiales; family Akkermansiaceae; genus SW10. The sequence continues at coordinate 18,315 of CAJXVQ010000010.1, read as the reverse complement.
ACTTTGAGCATGAGGAAAGCTTACACATCTGGAATCCTTCACGACAAGGATCGGATTTTCTTTGATCCCAGCAACGGTGTTCATGGGGATTTTGAGTTGCTTGCGATCTGCAAAGTGTCTCCATCCCCGTGATCTTTCTCTTTCCCGTCAGCCGAAACCGGACCAGTCTGGGGCGTGGCCGGGGAGAAAAAAAAGCGAGTGAGGAAGAAGCACCAGCCCATGGGCTTGGATATTCTTCATGAGGATCGTGACATCATCGTCGTCAATAAGGCGGCGGGCTTACTCACGATGGGCACGGGTCGCGATAATGGACGCACGGCCCATGCGGCCCTCGATGACTATGTCAAAAAGGGGAACTACAAGTCCCGTGAGCGCATTTTCATCGTGCATCGTCTTGATCGCGATACCTCCGGCGCTCTCGTTTTTGCGCGGACCGAGGAAGCCAAGCTCACCTTGCAGGGCAATTGGGAGAAGGCGGAGAAGACCTACCTCGCTTTCGTGGAAGGGCATCCCGATCCAGCCGAAGGGCTGATCGAGAGCTATCTCGCCGAGAATGAAGCCCGCCGGGTCTTTGAGACGAAGGATAAACGGAAAGGCAAGCTCTCGCAGACCCGCTACAAGGTCATCAAGGAGGTGGGCGATCGCGCCCTGATGGAGATCAACCTCCTCACGGGCCGTAAGAATCAGATCCGGGTTCATCTCGCGGACAAAGGGTGGCCAATTGTGGGTGATAGCAAATACGGCCGTAAGATCCGTGATTGCAAGCGGCTCGCGCTTCATTCCCAGATCCTGACTTTCGATCATCCTTTCAGCGGGAAACGGATGACTTTTAAGGCTCCGGTGCCGGCGACATTTTACAGCATGGCCGCGGCACCCAAGCCCGAGCCGCCGAAGAAAGATTCGGGAAAGAAGAGGAGGTGATGTCCTGGTCCGATCGTATTCTTGCGCCTTTTAAGCGTCGCACCTCCTCGGGCCGGTATCTCCCTGAGATCGATGGTCTGCGCTGTCTCGCCGTTGTGCTGGTCGTGCTCTTTCATTCGCACGGATTCTTTACCTCCGGGAATGAGCCCTCGACGGTTCCCGAGCTTCTCGCGACCGACTCCGGGACGGCTCTGGCTCATGTGCCTCACGCTCTCATCGGGCGGGGCTGGTTTGGGGTCCAGATTTTCTTCCTCATTTCCGGGCTCGTTCTCTCCCTGCCCTATGCTGCGCACTACCTTCTCGGCGAGGAGAAACCCTTGGTCAAAAACTACTTCAAGCGTCGGCTCATCCGGATCGAGATCCCGTATATCATCGCCCTCACCTTCTTTTTCATCCTCTCCATCACCCTCTATCAAAGCGGGCTTGCCCGGCTTCCCAACTATTTAGCCGGCCTCATCTACGCCCATGGATTCATCTACGATGGTCAGCATAATCCGCTTCTCTTCGTGGCCTGGACGCTGGAGATTGAGGTGCAATTCTACCTCATCGTTCCTCTCCTTTGCCGGATCTTTGCGCTCCCCAAGGTCCTGCGCCGGTCGATCCTCGTGTTAGGGATTCTCGCTGTTGATCAGTTTTGCGGCGGTTCATGGCCGGCCTTCAGCAACAGCTTCTGGCACTACACCGTGATCCGGCAGCTCAACTGGTTTCTCCCCGGCCTCCTTCTCGCCGATCTCTATTTGTCACCGGGCCTCCGCGGCATTCGCGAAAAAGGCGGCACCTATTGGTCGGATCTGATTGGCATCCCGGCTTGGATCGCGGTCTTTGTCCTCATCGATTACCATTTCGAGGTGAGCCCCCGGCCCTTTGTCCTGCTCCTGGCATTTTGGTGTGTTTTGACGAGCCGTATTCTTGGAGTCGGATTCCGAAACCGCTGGGTCACGGCGGTGGGGATGATGTGCTACACCATTTACCTTTTTCATAACTTCTTCATCCACACCATTTTTGGTCCCTACATTCTGGGAAACCTGGTGCCTTACACCAAGGGGAATTGGCCAATGAACGCCTTGATTCTCAGCGGAATGACGGTCCTGATTATCATCGGCTGCGGCTTTGTCTATCTCTTCGTTGAGAAGCCCTTTGCCCGGGGTCGATTGCCCTCCAGAAAGCGGAGAGAGCGCTGACCGGGCGCTCCTTGCCTGGTTTGGGGAGTTTCTTCTTGGTCCGCTGGCCAAATGGCGGTTGATCGTGTAAGAGTCGTTGACACAAACGTGATGACAGATCCCAAAGACTTCGACTTCGACCGTATCGAAAAAGCGGTGCATGAGATTCTTGCTGCAATTGGTGAAGATCCAAACCGCGATGGTTTGCTCGACACCCCGGCGAGAGTCGCGCGGATGTATGGCGAGATTTGCAGTGGTCTCCACGAAGACCCCGCCAGTCATCTTGAGAAGACCTTTCAGGTGGAGCACGATGAGATCATCGTGGTGCGGGATATTTCCTTTTACTCGATTTGTGAGCACCATCTCATTCCGTTTTTTGGAAAGGCCCACGTGGCTTATTTACCGCAAAAAGACGGCCATATCACCGGCCTGTCCAAGCTGGCGAGGCTCGTCGATGGCTTTGCGCGTCGTCCGCAGGTGCAGGAACGTTTGACCGGGGAAATTGCCAATGCCATCGAGGAAAAACTGGCCCCGCGCGGAGCCGCCGTCGTTTTGGAAGCGGAGCACCTCTGCATGTCGATGCGGGGAATCCGGAAGCCCGGGGCCCGCACCGTCACATCGTCAATGCGCGGAATTTTCCGCTCAAATTCGGCATCCCGTGAAGAGGTCCTGAACTTGATCCAGCGTTCGTAATCCGAGGGCGCAAGCACGCTTGCCGACGGTCCGTGATCTGGATGTCTTTTCTCCGGCGGCTGAAGCATTGGGATCTGCCCTTTCACGCGATTCTATGGCATGCCTTGCACACCCAAGCGCTGACCGCGCTTGAGTTAGTCGGGGCGGTGTGTAGTTTCCAGACGTCTCACAACTTCCGAGCTGTCCGGTTTTTCCGTCAGCGGGTGGTGGGCTTTGACATTGGTATCCAAAGCCAAAGGAAAAGAGAAGGCCACCCTTGAGTCGGAGGGCCCTGCAGGCAGCCGGGATGCTTTTTAGATCCATGTCAGAAGGCTCAAGAGAACCCATACAATGAAAGACGTTCCAGTCACGAAGCGAAAGCGCCCACTTGGGGTTATCGAGTTGATTGCCATTGCGCTGGGCGGGATGGTCGGCGGCGGCATCTTCGCGATCCTTGGGGTATCGGTTGAAGTTGTCGGTAAATCCACGCCGGTCGCAATCTTCATTGGCGGCATGCTCGCTTTGTGCGCCGCCTACTCCTACGTGAAACTCGCGCTTCTCTATAAGGATGAAGGAGCCACCTATTCCTTCTTCAAGAAGACTTTTCCCTCATCACATTTTGCCGCAGCGGTGATCGGTTTTTTTGTTTCATTTGGTTATATCAGCACCTTGGCCCTGTATGCCTTCACCTTCTCGTCTTATTTCTGCGCCGCACTTGCCGTCACCAGCGATTCGTGGATTCGTCCGCTTGTGGCCGGATCGGTGCTCCTGTTTTTCGCTGTCGTGAATCTGATCAGCGTGAAGGGGATGGGTCGGCTGGAGGACGTGATGGTTTACACCAAGATCCTCCTCCTGATTCTGATTTCAGGATTACTTGTCAGTAAAGGCGAGGCCAGCAAGGTCCTACCGTTCATCGAAGTGGGGACCTCATGGATGGCGATCATCATGATCGCCTCGGTGACTTTCGTGGCCTACGAGGGTTTTCAGCTCGTTATTCATGCCTACAACGAGGTGGACGAGCCGCAGAGAAATATCCCGCGGGCGATCTACGGCTCGATCGCGGTCGCCACCTTGCTCTACGTGGTCCTTGCCCTGGGCGCCCTGGCGACCATCCCCATGGCGGATCTCATCGAGGGAAAGGAGTATGCCCTCGCGACAGGCTCGGAGAAGATCGTGGGTAAGATCGGCTACTTCGCGGTTGTCTTTGGCGCCCTGCTCGCCACTTCAAGCGCCATCAGTGGCACGCTCTTCGGGGCTTCGCGCTTGATGGCCGTGATCGCCGACGATGGCTATTTCCCCAAGGCGCTGCGCGTTCGCATCAAGGGCCATATTCCAAGCAACGCCATCTGGACGATGTTCGTGCTGGCGTTCCTCTTGGTCCTTGGGGGGGGATTACAGATCATCCTGGAGTTCGGAAGCGTCACCTTCATCATCGTTTCGTTCCTTATGGCTCTTGCCAATTTTAAAAAACGCCGGGAGACCGGGTCGCATGTGATCCTGACCTTGGCCGCCATGATTTGCCTTTTCGTGGCCGGGGCACTAATTTTTATTTTTCAGTTCATGCACGCTCCATGGCAATTGGTCTCCACCCTGGCGATCTATACGATCTTGATTGCCTGCGCCTTGATCCAATCGAGGTTGCGACATCGCACGGTTTTGGAGGCAAAGGCAGGGTAGGTCCGGTTCCTGCTGTCCCGCTCATCTGTTGCTGCCGAAAAAAAGGATTGAGTTCTTGAGCTTTAGTGGTTGTCTCTCGGCCCTCTCCTCTGTGATTTCAGACACCTACCATTTTGTGAAATCAGTTCTCGGCACGCTTTTGTTGATCGTCGGGCTCGGCGTGGGCTTTGGCTCAATTCTTGAGGCCGGAGTGGATCTTGGTGACGGTCACCCGCGAATGGTTCAGGGTGATACCGACCATGCCCGGGGGTGTTTTTCGAATGCAGTTTTCAGCTGCAATGAGAGACACGCCGTGTGCGAAGAGGAGACCGAGGAGGATGAGGAATCAGATGTTCATTCTGCAACAAAAGAGCTTTTTGCTCTTTCGCGGTACTGCACTGACGCAGGTGGCCGCACGTCATCACCAGACCTCGCGACGAAGCGCTATTTGCTCTTCTGTCGCTTGAAGGTCGACTGCTAGATTGCAGTTTTTGACCAAAGACGAGTGTTGGTACGTATTGGAGAAATACGGCCAAGCCGTTGCCTTTTTTCTTCCGTGGCATGGTGCATGCCCGGATCTCTTTCTCCATTTTTAAGATTTATAGTTTATGAACAATCATCAGGACTTGCGTTCCATCCCCAAAGACGGGCTGGAAGGCTTGAAACAGAATTTTTCCAAAGACGCGACCTCGGGGTTTGTGGTCTTTCTACTGGCGCTCCCACTGAGCCTGGGAATCGCCTCAGCCTCGGAATTCCCGCCCATCATGGGGGTTTTGACGGCGATTATCGGTGGCCTTGTGGCCACCTTTTTGACGGGCTCACAACTCTCGATCAAGGGGCCGGCGGCCGGGTTGATCGTAATTTTGGCAGATGCGGTGGGGGCCTTCGGGGGCGGCGTCGAGGGTTGGCGTCTCGCTCTCGGAGTGATGGTGGTGGCGGGTGTGGTCCAGATCCTTTTCGGCCTGCTGAAGTGGGGGAAATTTGTGGATATTTTCCCTCTTTCAGCGGTGCACGGTATGCTGGCCGCGATTGGTTTTATCATCATCGCGAAGCAGGTTCCGGTCTTGCTGAACGTCGATCCTTCGATTTCTTCGGGCAAAGGGCCGATTGCTTTACTGGGGGCGATCCCTTCGTTTTTTGCCAATCTTGATCCCCAGGTGAGCATCATTGGCGGGGTGAGTTTGGTCATCATGATGGGGTGGGGGTTTGTGAAGCATCCCATGTTGAAGCAGATCCCGGCACCGCTGCTGGTGCTTCTTTTTGCCATTCCCACCGGACTGGCCATGGATCTGCAAAATAGTGCGCCGGACCACACCCTGGTCAAGGTGGGCAAGATCGTGGAGCAGGTGGGCATCAATGTCAGTATAGAGGGGGTTTCCCGGACGGGGATCTTTGTGAAATTCGTCATCATGGTCGCGTTGGTGGGAAGTCTGGAAAGTCTCCTCACGGTGAAGGCGATCGACATGCTTGATCCGTGGAAACGAAAGGCGGATCCCAACAAGGACATGATTGCGATTGGAATTTGCAACTCGCTGGCAGGCGTGTTGGGTGGACTGCCGATGATTTCGGAGGTGGCCCGTAGCTCGGCAAACGTGGCCCAGGGAGGGCGCACGCGATGGGCGAACTTTTTTCATGGAGCCTTTCTTCTCCTTTCGGTCCTACTGGCCTATCAGGTGCTTGAGATGATCCCAAATGCCGCTTTGGCAGCGATGCTCATCGCGGTAGGCATCAAGTTGGCACATCCGAAGGAATTCACCCACATGCTCAAAGTGGGGCCTGAGCAGTTGGCCATTTTTGTGACCACGATTTTCTTCACCTTGTTCGAAGATCTCCTCATCGGAATCGCGGCGGGCATGTTGCTCAAGGCGATCATTCACATTTTCCGCGGAGCTTCCCTGAAGTCCCTTTTCCGGGCCGGGGTGAAGGTCGAGGGCGCGGGCGACGAGGTCACCTTGCATCTCGGAGATGCTGCGATTTTCACGAACTATCTCGGCATTAAAGAGGCAATCAGGAAGCTGCCAGCAGGCAAGACAGTCCGCCTGGATTTTGCCAGGACCGTGGTGATGGACCACTCGGTGATGCAGAATCTGCATCACTTTGAGGAAGACTACACGAGAGCCGGGGGAAAGGTTGCGTTTATCGGCCTGGATAGCCTGACGCCAATGTCAGCGCACCCGCAGGCCGCGCGCAAGCGGGCAGGAAAAACCAAGGGGGAAAAACGATGAGTTTTGACAAGGACCGCTTGTTCGATCGGCTGAAACACTACCTGCCCACGCAGGCGGCGTTGAAAGATTTTGTGCACCACAATCCGCTTCACGCCATGCAGGATCAGGAGTTCTTTAAGGCGATTTTTTCGGCATCGCGAATTTTCGGGATCAAGGCGACTTTTAGCTTTAACGAATATCGCAAACTCCATGAAGCCGGCCGGATTAAGGTGGATTTTGTGGAGCGCGTGATCCGTGAGGAGAAAGGCGCGGACGCGGTGAAGGAGTGGAAGGAGAAGATGCTGAATGGCAACTATCCCCACACCTACGAGCCCCGGATCGGGAGCTTGCGGGAGGCATGGAAGCCGCGGTTGAAATGTTCCCTGGATGATCGCGTCCAGCCGCTTCTTTTTCGGATCATTTGCAGCTATCTTGACCAGGGAATTTCGCTTTGGCATTTCCCCTTTGAAGACCGGGGCTTGATCGAGGCCATTCGAACGATCGAGAAGAACAGCTTTAGCAGTTTCTTCACTTCGAAGCGGGTCAGAGACCTGCTCATGGATGACGGACTGAGCCTCGAAGCTTTGCTGAAGATCGTGGTGGGGCGGGAAGAACTCTACGAGCAATATGTGCTCGACCAGCAGTTCACGCACAAGGGATGGAGTGGCATCATCAATGCCATCGAGGACCAACCGGGGACGCTTTTTTACGAAAAGAAGATCGAGCTGCGGGATTTCGTAATGCTGGAGTTGTTGTTGGAGATCGATGCGATTGATCAGGAACTGCCCGGGGGGTGGAAGCCCCTGGGGGAGGATCAAGCGCTTAAGTCGGAGGATTACTTTGCCGAGGTGCCGACGGGTGAGATGGAAGAGGTGTTGAAGCTCTGGCAACTCGCCTTCGAGTGGGACTACTACGATCGCGTGCTCGCGGGAGTGGGATACTTGAACAAGCAGAAGAGGCGGCAGATTGAGAAGGAGACGAGCTTCCAAGCCATCTTCTGTGTGGATGACCGCGAGTGTTCGCTTCGGCGTCATCTCGAGTCGGTTGATCCGAATTGTGACACCTACGGGGCTCCGGGATTTTTCGGAGTGGCAATCTACTTCCAGCCATTCGGTGGGCAGTTCGTTGAAAAGAACTGCCCGGTTCCGGTCACGCCGAAGCATCTGATCAAGGAGGTGGAAACGACCCATTCGCATGGCTCGGTCCCTTTCCATGACAAGAAATTGCACACCTTCTTTCGTGGTTTCTTTTCATCCCTCTCGCTCGGTTTGATGTCGGGCGCGCGAATGGTGCTGGATCTTTTGCGCCCTTCGATGCGGGCGGACATTGCCGATGCCTTTGCGCACATGGATGTGAACGGGAAGCTCTTGATCGAGTGCGAGGACCCCTCGCTGGTCGAACATGATGCGCAGGTTGGCTACACCGTGCCCGAGATGGCGGACGTGGTGGAAGGCATATTGCGGGGCATAGGCCTGATCACGGACTTTGCCGATATCGTTTATATCATGGCTCATGGGAGCAGCAGTGCCAACAATCCCCACCATGGCGCCCACGATTGCGGGGCGTGCAGCGGACGGCCCGGTGCACCGAATGCACGCGTCTTTGCTTTTATGGCAAATCATCCTGAAGTACGAAATATTCTGAAAAACAAGGGCATTGAGATTCCGCAAACGACGCATTTTCTGGCGGCGATGCATGATACCGCAAGTGATGAAATTGGTTACTATGACCGGTCCGCGTTTTCAGCGGTCCACAAGGAAAAGCACGAAGAGAATCTCGCTGTCATTGAAGAGGCTCTCGACCTGAATGCCAAGGAGCGAGCCCGGCGGTTTGCGTCCATCAATACCAATCAGGATATCAAAAAGATCCGGCAGGCGATCAAGAAGCGCTCACATTCCTACTTTGAGCCGCGCCCCGAACTGGGGCATGGCACCAATGCGCTTTGCTTTGTCGGAACGCGGCATCGGATCAAGGGGCTTTTCCTAGACCGGCGGGCTTTCCTGCAATCCTACGACTACCGTCAGGATCCTGATGGCGAGGTTCTCGCCAAGGTGCTGGCTCCGCTGCCGATCGTCTGCGGGGGGATCAATCTGGAGTATTATTTTTCCCGGATGGATATCGAGAAGATGGGGGCAGGGACCAAGCTGCCGCATAATGTCGTCGGTCTGATCGGGGTGGCGAATAGCAGCGACGGAGATCTCCGGCCCGGACTGCCTTTGCAGATGATCGAGAACCATGATCCGGTTCGTTTGCTCATGTTGGTCGAGCATAGCCCCGAGGTCGTTCTGCGGATCTTAAATGACTCCCCCGCGAACCGGGAATGGTTTGTGAAGGGCTGGCTTCATCTTGTGGTGTCGTCGCCGGAAGACGGGGAACTTTACTCCTTCCGGGACGGGGAGTTTCACAAGTATGAACCGATTGCCGAGGTTTCGAAAGTCGAGGACATCAAGAAGGCGATTCACTCGCACCCGGAGATGAAGTCGAACTACATCCTGGATGCGACGAAGGAGAATATTCCGGTCCACGTTTACGAAGAGGCCTAAGGGCCGAGAAAATTTAGAAAACTGATTCAATGGAAATTTTGATTTATACCCTCCTGACGGCGCCCGTAGTGGCTTTGCTGATCGGGTTTTGTTTTTCCAATCATCGTGAGAATCCGATCTACGGTTCTGCGATTTTGGGAGTGGCGGTAAATATGCTGGCGGCGATTGCGCTGCTGGTGATGTGGTTGAGAGGCGGGATGGCGTCGGTCCTGGTGAAAGGGCCGGTGTTATACCACGCCAAGGAGTCGGAATTTGCTCTGACTTTCTTCCTCGATGGTTATGGGCTCGCTTACATCCTGCTCTCGACCTTTCTCACCGGCATCATCGTGGTCTTTAGCCGGACCTACATTCATCGTGAGAAAGGCTTCAAGCGCTTCTTTAATATCCTGAAGTTCTTCTATTGCGGCTTGATGGTTGTCCTGTTGGCGGGGAATCTGGAGGTGCTTTTTGTGGGGTGGGAGATCATCGGGGTGACCTCGTTTTTCCTGATCAGCTTCTATCGCGAGCGGTATCTGCCGGTGAAGAATGCGGTAAAGGTGGTCTCACTTTACCGTGTCGCGGATGTTTCCATGCTCCTGGGAATCTGGGTGTGTCACCACTACTTTGGGAGGAGCATTAACTTCGCGGAGATGAATGGTTTGAACGATGCGCAGCCGCACATCATGGCTCATGGATTTTATGAGTTTTTCATCCCGGCAACTTTCCTGTTGGCGGCGATGGTGAAGTCGGCGCAGGTGCCGTTTTCCTACTGGCTACCGCGGGCGATGGAGGGGCCCACGACTTCAAGCGCGATTTTTTATGGATCGCTGTCGGTTCATATCGGAGTGTTCCTGCTGATCCGGACCTCTCCGCTTTGGGAGGACAATGTCGTCTTTTGCGTGTTGATCGGGTTGGTGGGTCTCTCCACGTGCATCGTGGCGACCCTGATCGGCCGGGTGCAGTCGACGATTAAGACGCAGATCGCCTATTCGTCGGTGGCTCAGATCGGGCTCATGTTTATCGAGGTCGCGATGGGATTGTATTGGGTGGCGATTGCGCATTTTATTTGCAACGCGTTGCTCCGGAGTCACCAGTTGCTCGTGTCTCCTTCGGTTCTGAACTACCAGATCCACAACCAGTTCTTCCACTTCTCGAAGCCGGCGGCACAGGAAACGGAAGGATTGATCAATAAGCTCAAGCTATCGATATACACCCTGGGGATTAAGGAATTCAACCTCGATCGGTTCATGTTCCGGTTCCTCTGGCGACCCTTGAAAAAGGCGGGTGCTTTCTTCGGGAAACTGGGGACCCAGAACACCTACATTCTTGCCCTCCCTCCGTTTTTGATGGGAGCGTGGGCGGCGTATCACAAGGAGGTTGTTCCCGAGAGTCTTTTGCGTTATTTGCCGGAGGCCTTTGCCTTCTTTGGGCTCATTTTCATCCTGCAGGCCTTTGTTGAGCGGCGTTCCGCTCTCAACGCATGGGCTCTCATCGTGGTGAACCAGCTTTATCAGGCTCTTGCTTTTAGCTTCAACGAGGAGTTCGACATGAGCCAGGTCTATCTCTACCTGAGTGGCATCGTCGTTTCCGCGGTGATCGGGATTTGGATCATTAACCGGATGCGTAACAATGGCGAAGATGTCTCGTTGGCGAAGTTTCACGGACACTCGTTTGAGTATCCGAGGTTGGCCTTCCTTTTCGTATTCGCTTGCCTGGGGCTCGCGGGCTTTCCGGTCACGCCGACCTTTATCGGTGAGGATTTGATGTTGGGACACATTCATGAGAACCAGTTTCCGCTGCTCATCCTGATCGTGCTGAATCTCATCATGGATGGGCTGGTGATCTTCCGGATTTACTCACGGCTTTTCCTTGGACCTCACGAAAAAGGCTACCACGAGACCGCTTATCGATCCTCTTAGCGAACGAAACGGTCGGCCACGACACTCAGGATGATCCCGGTGACAAAGCCTCCGATGTGGGCTCCAAAGGCAATCCCTTGAATGCCATCGATTACGCCCATGAAGTCAAGAAAGACTCCTACGGCACCCGCTGCGGCCAGTTGTGACGAATTGACCGGGCGGGCCAGAGGCCAGACATGTGAGTCTGGTCGTGGCCGTTGGAGGGCGAGCCCGAAATAGAATCCCATCAATCCCATGAGGCCTCCGCTGGCTCCGAGGACCGGAATCGGGCTCTCAGGGTCCAAGAGAATTTGTCCCACCGACCCGCCGATGACGGTGATCAGGAAGGCCGCCACCATCCAGCGCCATCCGCAGAGTTCGCTCACCACCACTCCGAAAAGCCAGAGAAAAAGCATGTTCCCGAAAAGGTGGCCCATGTTGCCGTGCAGGAATCCGGCGGTGAGGGTGGTGGAAAGATCGAAGAGAGTTCTCCCGGAGTAATCTCCTTTCAGCGCATTTCCCCAAGCCTCGACGACATTGGTCGGCACCATCATGAAGCTCTGCGGATTGGGAGAATAATCGGGTCTCGTGTAGGCCCAATCGAGGAGCGTGATGATTGTGATCACCACGAGGAGGATCACGACCGGCATTCTTTGCTTCAGCAGGGAATCAGGCATGGGCCGTCGGGTTCTCAGGTTGATTGCGAAGGAAGTCGGCGACTTGAGCGAAGAATTCCATGACCGAAGTGCGAATGCCCTGGTCCGCGATGACACATTCAGCCGCTTCGCCCATGAGTTTCATCCAGCGATCTCTCTCTGCGATGCCGATCTTGAAAGGCATGTGGCGTCCGCGCAGGCGGGGATGTCCTCGTTTGACGAGATATCTCTGGTCCGCCCCAAACCGGAAGAGCAGGAAGTTCCGAAGTCGTTCTTCGGAACCTTCCCAATCATCATCGGGATACATGGGGCCGACGAGATCATCAATTTTCATGCGCTTGTAGAATTCGTGAGTCAGGCGGGTAAAACCCTCTTCTCCCAGAGTGGCATAGATTAATTCCTCGTTCATGATCGCTATGACTGAGGCTGGGGGTGCTTTCTGCGGAAATCAAGGATTGCCGCAGATCCCTTGATTCGCCAGTCTGCGCCCCACCTTCCCTAATTTCATGAGCGATCCCATCCAATTTGATCCCCCGGAACCCTCCGAGCTCAGCAAGTTTCTTGATGGCTATGAGGTCACCTCCTTGATCGCCACCGGCGGGATGGGTGCCGTCTACAAGGCCACCCAACTTTCACTCGATCGCCCCGTTGCGATTAAACTTTTGCCCGAGGAGTTTGGAGAAGATCCATCATTTCGGAACCAGTTTCAGGCAGAAGCCAGATCCATGGCGAAATTGAATCATGTCAATTTGATCGGGATCTATGACTTTGGTGAGGCCAACGGGATGCCATTTATCGTGATGGAACTGGTTGCGGGTAAGTCTCTTTACTACTCCAGCTATGGTAAGGCGATTGATCAAGCCACTGCGATTGAGCTGATCATTGGGATTTGCCGCGGTCTCGGACACGCCCATGAATCGGGTATCGTCCACCGTGATATCAAGCCGGCCAATATCCTCCTTGATCCCAATGCCAAGCCCAAGATCGGGGACTTTGGACTCGCTTTAGCCAGTGATTCGGAGGACGCCGAGGATGGCCCGATTTTCGGGACGCCCGGCTATGCTGCTCCCGAAATTTTTTCCAATGCCAAAGCGGTGGGGGTGCCTTCGGATATTTTCGCGGTGGGGGTGATCCTCTATGAACTCCTGACAGGAAAGATGCCCGAGGAGCCGGCGAGCCCACCGTCCTCCATTACCAAGTGCGACCGACGTCTTGACCCGATTTTCAAAAAAGCCACTCGTCGGAACCCTGCCCTCCGTTACCAGAATGCGGATGAAATGGCCGATGAATTGCAGAAAGTTCTTGCGACCATTGGCACAAGTGGCCAACGGGCCCTGCGTTCCGGAGCGGATCGCCCAAACAAAGCCGGGGCGACAACTTTGAAGCGCCGCCTGACCAGCGATAGGGATTCCGACAAGAGTGATGATGGCAAGCCCAAGCCCAAGCTCGTGCCGCTTCCAAAAGCAGGGAGCGAGCCTCAATCCCGGCTGAAGCCTCTGCCCAAATCCCCTCCTGCCCGGAAGGAGGCGGCGGCTCCGGCAGGTGCTCCCGCGGTCCCGGCCATCTCAGTACAGACTGGGAGTAATTGGCCGGTCATCAGGAACCTGCTGATTATCGCCGTCCTCATCCCGATCATTATCTTCACCTGGGGTCTCTATGAAAAGAAGCAGGAGAGGATGAGTGCCGAGCGTGATGCAACGGAGGTGAAGGAAAAGAATGAAGAGTCCGAACGCGAAGCGGCGCGTGAGAAAGCCAAGCGGGACGCCGTCCGCCTCGCAGAGCTGGCCAAGGAGGAAAAGGTTCGTGAGGCGGCCCGTGAAATCGAGCGTCAACGGCTGCTTGACATTGAGAACGCCAAGACCCCCATGGAGCGGCTCGCGGAGTTCCGTACCGCTCTTTACAACGGAAGGCGTGATCGTTTTCCCGATAATACCATCGACCGCTCCAGTCACTTTCTCTTCTTCGTTAAGAGTCCCATGACTTGGACCGAAGCGGCCGAGTTTGCCGAGCTGCACGGAGCTCATCTTGCCACCCCGACCACCCAGGCTGACATTGATGTTCTCGCGAAGAATATGGGCACCGAGCTGAAGCGGGTCTGGATTGGCGGCGGTGCCCGGGGACGCGGAGACTGGGCCTGGGTCACGGGCGAGCCATGGAAGCTCAAAGATCCCGGCACGACTCTGGGGTCATGCGCCTCCCTCAGTAACAGCGGAGTGATCAGGGCCCGGCCCAATGCGGAAAAGAACCCCTTTGTCATTCAGTGGTCCAAGAATGGTAAGAACGCCGGCTCTCTGGCCTCCCAGCTGGAACGCCTTGTCCCGACACTTGGGTCTCCGAGTCCCGCCTGGCCCCCCACGACGGTGGCTCACGAAAATCGCAATTTCCTCCTCGTGCATAGATCAGTCTCGTGGGACGAAGCTGATCTCATTGCCAGCTCGGCGGATGGTCACCTTGCGGTGGTTTCCGAGACTTTGGAGGCCTTTTTCCTTCGAGACTTCCTCGACAGCTCGCTGCTTCCAGATCAGTCCGTTTGGCTTGGCGGTCGTTTGAAAGAGGGCGACTGGCTCTGGATTACCGGGGAGCCATGGGAGAAAGCCTACTGGGCTCCCAACTCCCCTGACGGTGGCCCATCGGACCGCGCGCTTCGCTATCTCAAGGCATCTGCCGGGGCGGGATGGGATGATGCCAATCCCGGTGATGGGAACGCCACCGGCTTCTTGATCGAGTGGAGCACCGACTCCGACGCGGCCCCGGCTCCTCCTGCTGGCAATGGCGCGGAAAACCGACAGCTTCAAAAACTACGGGGAATTGGGCGCCGGCTCGTGACCAAGGAAGTTGATGACTATCGCAAGTATCTCCTCGGGAATCGCGATTCCTTTATCTCTGATGTGAACACCTGGTTCCGTCTGCTTTCCGGGAATAACAAGAAAAGATTTGAGCGGGCCCATGGCGGGTTGGAGGATAGAATTCCGAAGGATGGTGATCTGAGCCGTGAAATTGATCTGGGTGGTTTTGCCCCCGAAGTTTTTCAGGATTTGGCCAAAGCGAGGGAACGCCAGACCCGGGAGAAGAAGGATGTCGACGCGAAACTGGAGGCGCTTCGTCTCAATTACCTGAACAAACTCCTTGCTCTGCGTAAGACCCTTGAAGATGGCGGGTTAAAAACCCAATTGGAAGCCGTTGATGCGGAAATCGAGGGAGTGGGGCAGGACGGCGAGAGTTTCCGGGCACACTTCGGCCAATAACAGCCGATTCTTGCGGCGATATTTTGTCCGTGGCCCCGGGCATCTTCAATATTTCTTGTGGATTTTCGTAATTAATGTTTTAGGTTCTTGGGGAACCCCTAAAACAAAAAACAATGAAACTTACTAAAACCATCCTCCTTTCGGCTCTGGCCGGAATTTCTTTCTTTGCAATTTCTTGCAGCGAAGAGACTAAGGAAAAGACCAAAGAAGCCGCTGAATCTGCCACGGACGACGCCAAAGAAGCCGCCACCAAGGTCGGTGAAACTGTCGGGGAAAAGGCCAAGGAAGCTGGCGCTGCTGCTGGTGAGGCCGTCGAGACCGTCAAAGAGAGTGTCGAAGGAGCTGGTGAGACCGCCGAAGAAGCTGTCGAGGAAGCTGTCGAAGGAGCTGTCGAAAAAGCCGGTGAGGCAGTTGAAGCCGTTGAGGGAGCTGGTGAAGCTGCTGCTGAGGCGGTCGAAGAAGCGGTCGAAGGAGTCACTGAGTAACTTGAGTTACCGGGAACTAGCGTGTAATCGCTGAATCCCACGATTTTTTTAAAACCCACCGGAGCGCCTGCTTTGGTGGGTTTTTTGTAGGTCAGAGATGCCCGATGGCTCTGACCGGGGTGTCTTTACTTCTTCCCGGCTTCCAGAGAATCGAAAAAGTGCTTGCAGGTATTTCAGCCGGCCGTCTCCTGCCACTCGAAGAGGGGAACTCCCGCTCTGACTTTGGCGGCGACAGTATACTCGCGGCTGCAGCAGGTGCAGGCGAGATCGTGGGCGACGTTGCTGTTGGCCTCACCGTCTTCATCAATTCCAACTTTCCGCATTTTCTTTTTGCGAAGGAGGAGTTCGGGCGAGAAGTGTGAGGAATCGGTGTAGATCCGGCAGGGACAGATTCCTTCGCCAAGGGCCTTCAGAAGGTCGGCGGCGAGAATGATGATCTCCCGATCATCGTGTGAGCCGACAGCTGCGCGGCGGATGAGGCTGGCATGGTCGGTCAGCGGGGCGATAGACGCGGTGTCCTCATGATAGAGGACTTCCTCGGCCGCGATGCGAGCGCGGGCAGGATCACAGGAGAGCAGATCTGCGAGGAGCCTGCCGAGAGGGGACAGTTGCCAGACGCCCCGAACCCACGAGGACCAGTGTCCGGTGTCAACTTCATCCCGGAAGAGGATGCCGAGGTAGTCGCCATTGATGAAAAATTGGTCCGCGCCCGTGATCTCGCGACGCTTGACCAGGCCGGCGAGTGTTTCCTTGCCGGGGGTGTCTTTTGGAATATTCCATTCGCTCTTGGCGGATCGGAGAACTTCGAGGAGATCGTCCTCCGGGAGGGCAGAGGCGAGTTCGGAAAGGGGGCGATATTGGTTGATGCGGAGAGAGGTCCCATCGATGAGGGAGATGCGGTTTTTTTCCTCGGCGTAGGAAAATTCGAAAGCGCCATCGTAGAGGGTGGTGGTTTTGGCGGTGACCTTGCGGAGAAAGTCCGGCGGCTCGGGTTTGCGGATGAGGCGTGGCTTTCCTTGCCGGCGATCCAACCAAATGAGGGGGAGGCCGAGGATGATCATGGCGAGGGCAAGAAAGTAGCCGGTGCTGAAAGATGCGTCCTCGATTTTGGTTTTCAGGCGCACCGAGGGAGGGTCTCCCGGGAGGATGAGGAGAGCGATCTTCGAGCCCACCGGTGATTCTTCAAAGATGTCGACCGGGACTTCGACTTTGACGATACGAATGAGGACCTCATTGGCGTTGGTCGATATGTCCGCCCGGACGTTGAGGGTCTGTTTGGGATCAGTGGGAGAGTCGTGGCGGCTGATGATCCGGCCTTCCCGCGTGATGCCATCCTTCAGGAATCTCTCGTTTATTTCTGATAACCAGAGAGTTAGGCCTGCTACGATGATCCCAAGAACGATGACCAAAAGGCCGCCGGTGGTGAGGGTGAAGACTCGCTTGATCATCGCGGCGTCATCCTATTCTAAAATGGACGGGCGAGTCACGAAAGGAGGTGGGGTTTATGCAATACCGTCCCGCGGGCAGGCGATTTCTCCGGCGGCCTTGCATCGGTGTTGGAATCCGCTAAGCTTTCTGACCAAGGATCGTTCCTTAAGCTATGAGCCAACCCGAACAAGTCGCCACGCCAACCCCCCGTTCTGTCCTAAGACGCCAGCAGCGGACCGCAACTTTGGTGAGCTTGATTACGGCACTCCTCCTGATGGTTTTGATTGGACTGATTCTGGCGGTGATTTTGATGGCGGTCGATCCGGTCGAGAAGCCGGTGCTGGTGGCCTACTCCGGGGAATCGGAGCCCAAGAAGGTGATCGTGAAGCCCAAGGTGCAGATCAATGTCCGGAAGAAGCCCTCTGCTCCAAGTATGGCCGCTTCGAAGATGATCGTGGCTCAATCGACGGCGCCGACGGCGATTCCGGTCCCTGAGATTGTCGTCGAAGATATTTCGATGGATATTGGGATTGGAGATGATTTTGGAGCCGGTTGGGGAGACGGTGATGGCTTTGGTGGTGGCGGTGGTGCGACCTTTTTTGGCCAGACTGTGCGGGCCGAGCGGATCGCGTATGTGATCGACTTTTCGTCATCAATGAAGGGTCAGGACCGGCACAAACTGATGCGAGCCGAACTGGCCCAGTCACTCAGCACGATGAAGAACGGGCTTCAGATTGGCATGGTTTTCTTTTCCGGACCTGCCTGGGTGGCGGGTGACACGGTCAAAGGAGGCGTGGTCACGACGAAGAAAGGGAAGAAGTTCAAATGGAAGACCGGAGGGGGGCATTCCAAGTGGGTGCATGATGGGCCGAAGCAGAAGGTTCCCTGGTGGACGATTGACGACAAAGAAGTCAATCGACTGACCAAAATTGTGAAGGAGTCTTCGCTGAGTGGCGGAACGGTTTGGAACAACCCGCTCAATATGGCTCTGGATATGGATCCCGCTCCCCAGATGATTTACTTTATGACCGATGGGGCTGCGAGTGGCTCCGCTGCGTGGGCCCAGGAGATTGGGACACGGGCCAAGAAAATGGGCGTTGTGATCAACTGCGTCGCGCTCATGCAGCCCAGGGCGGAGAAGGATCTCAAGACGATTGCCGAGATGACCGGAGGGCAGCTCACGATGGTGGACGGGAACGGGAAGCGGAAGGAGATCAAGTAGCTGCGGGCTCGTGAGCTTGAAGCGATTTTCTTCCGGAGGCTGAAGGAGTCGAAGAGGAGGCCTTTGAGTGTGTGGAGGAGGGTGATCAGGAGGAAGAAGGAGCGAGGAATTGTTTTTTAAATTGTCAGGATGACAGAGTGGGGGATGTCGTGGGAGCAGCCATGGGAAAACCATGAGAAGTGAGTGCCCAAGAAAACCTGTCTCTTATACACATCTGACGCTGCCGACGATCTACTCTGTGTAGAT
>CAJXVQ010000009.1 GCA_913060685.1 uncultured Verrucomicrobiales bacterium | reverse complement strand
ACGAGATCAGCCTCGGTCTCGTGGGCTCGGAGATGTGTATAAGAGACAGTCTTTCATCTGCTCGCTAATTTTTCGACCGAAATTTGTTGGGCCAAGAGTAGAATCGCTCGTCGCTCGTCGCTCGAAGTACAACCCCAAAGGTAAAACCCAGCCCCCGCATATTAAACGCTGCTATGGCTTCTGTCGGGGCCGAGGGGCGTTTAAGATGACAGACGATTTGCTCGCGGCCACATCATCGACAACGCTCACAAGCAGGATCGGTGCTGGTGACGAACCCCGGTAGAATGAGAACGACTTCGAATGGAATGATCCAAGCTTATCCGAGCTTGTTGATGTGTTCAGACAACTGTCCGAAGTGTGGATGGGAAATCCGGGCAACGAAATACCTCGGGATCATGTGATTTCAGACTTTTAAATACTATTCGATTCGAGTTAAATTTTTACCATAAGATGAAAATATCATATAATAAATTTATAGTTAAGTCCCCCTCATCTATCCGGTCATTGGGTCGCCTTTTGTTTGCCGTTACAGTGTGCTGTTCGACAGCGTCTACAGCCAGCGCCGAAAATTGGGAGGGAGCGGAGGTAAAGAAGACGGTCGTGGACGCAAATCCCCCCGCTGCGGGAATTATCTCGGTGGCTTATTCCTTTACCCGGAATGGTTGTCGGGCCGCCGCCCTGAGTGGTGCCTTGCACGACGGCTTTTCCGTGAGGGTCGACGGGAAGGAGGGACCACGCTACTCCAAAATCAGGGAAGAGACCCCGCTTTTCAGCGCAAACGGAAAATCGGTCGCGTATTGTGCCCAAAAGGACAACAAGTGGCGCTGGGTCATCAATGGAGTCGAGGGTCCCTCCTTTCAGAAGCTTACCCCCACCTCATTTGCCTTCAGTGAAGATGGCAAACGCCACGCCTATGTCGCGAATGGCAGCATCCTTGTCGTGGATGGAAAAGCCGTCCCCGCCAAGGGGTCTGGAAAGCCGATCCCCTATGATGCCGCCCCCGCCTTTAGTCCTGATTCGAAGCGGCTCGTTTATGTCGAGTGGTTGAAAGCTGAAAGGAAGATGCGGATTGTGCAAGATGGTAAACCTGGCGGTTGGAGCGTCGGAGTCTCGATGAGTATTTCGTCGGGCTTCGGTGCGCTGATCAACGCCCGGGGCAAGGCGGCCCAACCTCCCAAGTTCGGCTTGGACTTCAGCGCCGACAGCCAGCATTTTGCCTACAGTCAGTTTAATGGCACTCTCACGCGTATTGTCGTCAATGGAAAGCCGGAACCGGCCTACCAAAATCTCGGCATCGACTTCGTCTTTTCCCCGGACGGGTCCGACTTCGCCTACATGGCGTATCCGGACGGGAAACGCTCCATTGTAAGAAAGACCTCTCTACCGTTCGCGATTAACGATCTTGTCGACGGCACTCTCACCTTCAGCCCGGCCGGAAAGCAGCTCGCCTTTGTTGGGATTCGCGATGCCAAGATGGCTCTTTGGCTGAACGAAAAAGCAGTGTCAGTGAACTTACCACCAGGCCATAGGATAGAGGCACCCCGGTTTAGCCCGGATTCGAAGCGGCTCGCCTACCCTGTGGGGAAGAGGGGACCCTCCCGTTGGGTTGTCGACGGGAAATTTGGCCCTGCCGGAGAATTTATCGCGGTCGATGGATTCAACTTTAGCCCTGATAGTGCTCGTTATTGCTATCTTATCGGGACTAAGAAAGGTGTTTCGATTGTGGTCGATGGCGAAATCAGGGCGACCCACCCAAAAGTTCAGGGTGTCGTGTTCCTCGATGACGGCTCTTTGGGATATCTTGCTTCGGATGATGACCAGCTGTTGTCCCGGTTCAGAATAACCGGGTTCTAGATTACAAGCGGAGCGAATCTCCCCCCTCCGATCCCTTCAACGACGCCCTCAAGCGCTCAATCCCAAAAGCAAATTCTACGGGTTACTTACTATGGTATTGCACGGTGTTTCTGTCTTCACCGTAGCATGGTGGTGGCCTTCAGGTTGCTAGCCCGGAGGCCATCGGAGTTGGCGGCCAGCAAGGAGGTGGAGATGAAGATGCGGAACGGCTTCTCCCCCGTGGGGGCCGTTGTTAATGATGACCCGGAAACCCTCTTCGGCGTAGCCTTCCTGACGCGCGATTTCTCCGACCTTGAGCAACATGTGGCCAAGGAGGGCCTGGTCATCAAGCCCGGCGAGGGCGATTCGGGTGATTGGCTTCTTGGGAATGAGGAGAAGGTGAACCGGAGCTTGGGGCGCGATATCGCGGAAGCAGAGGCAGAGGTCATCCTCGAAGACGATCTCGGCGGGGATTTCGCGGGCGATGATTTTCTCAAAAAGAGTGGGTTCGTGGCTCATGGATCGAGGGTAAGATGAAGTTCGCGATGGGGTGCGGGGATCTGGCGATGGTAGCTTTCCAGGAAGGTCGTGATTTCGATCTTAAGCTGGCGGCCGGGTTCCCCGGTGGTATCGCTGCTCCGCAAGAGCTTCACGCTTTCGTCGATATCACAAAAGCGAATGGACTCGGCACCGGAATCGTGGAGAAGCTCAATTTCATCTTTTAAGAGCTGGAAGAAAACCAGTTCGTATCCGTTGCCGGCTTTACGGGCCGGGCCGATCAAGGACACCGCGACCGGTGGGGCGAGAGGGGTGAGGTGAGCGGCTATTTCGTGGCAACCGATTTTACGAAGCATACCTCGCATGCGTTCGTAGAGGTCTTCGATTGGCAAGACTTTGAGCGAGCAGCGTTTCTCAAGAAAATGCTGGATGCCGTTTCGGATGTCGTTGAGGAAAGGGCAATCTGTCCGACCACAAGCGGTGGCGGCCCGGTTGAGGGATTCCTCAATCCAATCAGTCTTGTAGCCGACAACTTGTTGGCGGCCGACTTGAAGAGCGGGGAGATTTTCTGCGAAACAAATCATGGTGATTATTTGAAGAGCTTGCGTTGCATGGCGTCCTGACGGGAGCGGTTTTCCAGAGCCTGGATTTCGCGGATAAATTCGCCCACGTCATCAAACTGACGGTAAACCGAGACATAGCGGACGTAGGCGACGGGATCGATGTTGTGGAGTTTGTCCATGACCTTCGCGCCGATGCTAGCCGAGGGGACCTCGTTGTGGTGGTCCTTGTGAAGCTCGCTGAGGATTTCATCGACGGATCGTCCAATGACATCCATGGAGACTTTCCGCTTCTCGCAGGCTTTCACGAGGCCGCGGAAGAGCTTCTCGCGGTTGATCGCCTCCCGGGTGCCATCGCGTTTGATGACGCGGAGTTCAGTGCGCTCGACCTGCTCGTAGGTGGTGAAGCGAGATCCGCAATTCAGGCACTCTCGACGACGGCGAATCGACGTTCCGTCTTTTGACGAACGCGAGTCGATGACCTTGTCCTGATGGTTTCCGCACTGAATACAACGCATGGTAAGTTCCCCTTCACTTGAGGAGGAGCGGAGATTCCGTTACCTTCTCGCGCTTCAAAAGGAAAAATGTCTACGGGGCGGGGGAGGGAAGTCAGTTCCACAAATCCTTTTCAAACGAACCGCGAAAAGGATAAAAAATATCCCGAAGTTACCATTTTGCGGATCCCATCTCATAAAAAACGTGAAACGGTGCACATACGGGTGTTGGAGCCGGACGAAGATGAATTTTAAGATCGGTAAAGGATCGTTCAAAAATAGGCTCTTGAAAATTCTTGTGAAAAAACTCTTGTCGGAGGTCTTTCACGATGGCAAAGAGTGCGCGCACGCGAAGCCCTTTTGGGATTAGCAATGCGGGTGTAGCTCAGTGGTAGAGCGCGACCTTGCCAAGGTCGATGTCGAGAGTTCGAATCTCTTCACCCGCTCCATTCTTTTTCAAGGGCTTACGAGGAATCGTAAGCCCTTAATTTTTGCCCTGATATGGCTCTGGTGCAGTTAAAGTGCGGTTTGGTGCAGTTATTATCAGCGCACGACCCATTTTGGGTTGTGTTTTTCTTTTGAAAAATCGTCGTGTTTGCCGTCGAGGAATTGGCACAAGGGCAAGCTTTTCTCTACGACAAAAAGATTGCATCGTGTGGGTTAAGAGAACGGCGCCGAGCCGTCGAGCAAGGTTTGCGGTGATTGGTTCCTGAAAGAAAATCCAGATATGACCTCCGTTTCCTGATCGAGAGCATTCAAGGGCTGCTGGGATTTCAAGAGCCTCACAGGAAGTTAAAAAAGCTCGGCAATCTTCCTTCCAAGTTTTTTTGTCAAAGTCAGCGGCCAAGAACCAACACAAGTCATCGGGAATAATCGCGTAGACTCCGGTAATGATTTTTCCACTCAAATGATCACGAATGACCTGATCGCTTAGCGGAAGAAATACACGATCTTCTTTCGCGACAAATCCTTTAGACCGATCAAAGGCTGGTGAATAACCAGACTTCCCTTCGTGATTCTGCCATCTGATGGGATAGACATCCTCACGGCCTCGGAACAGGTTGCGAAAGAGTTTTATTTTGTCCTCTGGTGATAAGTAAGCGTCGATGCCATTCGCTTTTTTGTTCTGGTTGATTATTGGAGGGGACGGCTTCTGACTTTCTCGGAGCTGAGTGTTTTCTGCTCGTAGTTTTTGGCATTCTTCTTCCAATTCACGAATTCGCTGATGGAGGTCTTCGCTCATTTAAATCCAAGATGATGCTTATTGAAGCCGGTAAGTGGTCGATCTTCCCCTTCCTTCAATTCGAAGGAGCTGTTCCTGCACGAGCTTTGAAAGGGTGGCCTTGATCGTATTCGAATTTGAATCGGTAAGGCCGACGATTTCGCGATTACTCAATTGTGAGTGGTCTTTGAAAAGAGTGAGGATTTTGACAGCCAGAGGAGTAAGATTTTGATTCTGCATGACACGATGGTCTTCGACTTTGCCGCGTAGCACTTTACATTGCTTCCAGAGGGTGCGGAGAAAGAACAAGAGCCATGGTTCCCAATTGATGACAGGGTCTTGAAAGCTTGCCTGCGTCGTGCGGAGGGCGCGATAGTAGCCATCTTTATTGTCCTCTACGATCCGCTCTATGGAAGCATATGGAACATAGTCATATCCTGATTGGAGAAGGAGTAAGGTGGTCAGAATCCGCGAAAGCCTCCCATTTCCATCCTGGAAGGGATGAATGGCTAAGAATCGAACGATAAACTGAGCTGTTCTGAGCAAGGGATGCATCGAGTGAACCGCTTCCTCTGAGTGATACCATTCGATAAGTTCCCGCATGTAGGCTGGAGTGTCGAAGGGTGACGTAGTTGCGAAAACGATCCCGACTTGCTTTCCCTCCGCATCAAAGGCGACGACATGGTTATCGAGGGTTTTATATCCACCTCGATGTCGGGTGTCTTTGGTTGAAAACTTAAGAAGTGTAGCGTGAAGTTGCTGAATATGATTCTCACTGACTTGCAGATGCTCCCAAGACTCAAAAACCATTTCCATTGCTTGGGCGTAGCTTGCTACTTCTTGCTCATCCCGAGTTCGAAATTCCTGAATCTCAAGGTTGGTCAAGAGCGATTCCACCTCTTGATCTGTCAGCGTAACGCCTTCAATACGAGTTGAAGAGGCGATACTCTCGATTGTTGCCGTTTTTTTAAGCTGAGTGAGACGATCTCTTGAAATCGCTCCTAAGGCCTCCCAACGCCCTTTAAACTCGTCGATTTGCGCGATGAGTTTCAATATTTCGGGAGTAATCGTAATCGTGGAATTCATGAGATTTACCGTAAATCTACCTGATTATACCCGATTAATGATGAGGCGCAAATATTTCGAGAATTGGCGAATGAAGAAGATTTTACACCGTTGTAATGGTCTTATGCTTTAGGGTCTCAAGGCAAGGTAGCATTTGTCGCACTCAAAATGCACCTGTTCTCAGTGAGAGACCAAATAAGGTGCTGTCAAAGTGCGATTGTGAGTGCAGCTAAAATGGCACTTATTTCTGGAAATCGGCAAATTTTGGTAGGATTGGCCTCCAAAACCCTTTGATTGCATTGTTTTTGGTCACTTTGCCAAGGTCGATGTCGAGAGTTCGAATCTCTTCACCCGCTCCATTCTTTTACAAGGGGTTACGAGAAATCGTAACCCCTTAATTTTTTTAGCGCCCGGCAGGGCTCGCTGACCAGAGAGGGACAACTCCCCGTCAGTCGCCTCTGCGAGCCAATGATCTTCGGGTAAAGGATAGTTGCGTAGTCTTGTTCGCGCGCTCGCGAACTCCGAGACCGGAAAGCTTGAGATGACTTTGAGATCCTTTTTGGTGCCAATCGAAGATTGCTCAAAGAGCGGAGTCGTCGAATCCAAGCAGGTAGCCACATCGATCTTCGTGAGGATCGATGCGATCTCATTGATGCCATCGCCACCACTCCGAAATCTTCCAGGCTTTATCCACTCGTTTCTTATCAGGTGGGAAAGGCGTTGATAGAAGTGCGTCGCTTACGCGAACTTCCGCCAGTCGCGCTTCACAAGCCCGTTGGCGTCGTTGTTGTTGGTGATCTTGAGTGCGGCGGTGTCCCACTTGATCTCCTTGCCGTGGTGGCGGTTGGCGATGTTGCCGAGGAGGGTGGCTTCGGTGAGGGGGCCGGCAAAGGCGAAGTGGCTGGTGGTCGCGCCACGGCCGAGACAGGCATCGACGAAGCTGTGGTAGTGGCTGCGGCTTTTGAGCTTCGGGAGTTTGAGGTCTTTGTTCCTCGAGTTGGACAAAAGCTGTGGTCCGCCAACGTGGGGAAGCAAGAGGTTGCCGCCCTCGCCGATGAAGAGGCTGCCGCCGCCGGGTGGGTTCCGCTTGTCGTCGGCGAACCCGAAGATTTCGCGCGGGGGTTGTTTGCCGCCGTCATACCAGAAAGTTTTAATGGTGTTGCCGACGGTCCATTTCGTACCGGGATAAAGATATTCGTAGGTTGCCCACGCGGGCCAATTCTCGGTGAAGGCGGCCTCGTTTGCCGCCCAATCGTCAGGGACGCTGGTGGCTTTGATACTGGTTGGTGCCGTCAGTTCCAATGCCTTGAATGGGGAATCCATGATGTGGCACATAAAATCTCCCAACGGGCCGGTGCCAAAATCCTGCCAAGCGCGCCACTGGAAGGGATGATAGATGCCGTTTTTATAGGGGCGCACGCGTGCGACGCCGAGCCACTTGTCCCAGTCGAGAGTTTCAGGCACGGGATCGGCTCCCTTGGGTCGACCTTTGCCGGGGAATGAGGCACCGGCCCAGGCGTGCACCTCTTTAATCTTACCGATCACGCCCTGCTGGATGAGCGCGACGGCGGAACGGTATTCGATGGTCGACTGAATTTGATTTCCCATTTGCGTGACGACACCGGATTTGGCGGCGGCTTCGACCATGGCGCGGGTCTCGGCGACTTCGTGCGCCAGCGGCTTCTCGCAATAGACGTGCTTGCCTCGCTCCATCGCCTCGATGGAAATCGGGGCGTGCATGTTGTCAGGGGTGGCGACATGCACGGAGTCGATCTTGTCTCCCTCTTTCTCGAGCATTTCGCGCCAATCCTGGTATCTGCGGGCGTCGGGGAATTTTGCGGCGGCTTTAGCCATGCGCGCGGTATCGACGTCGCAGATCGCGGTGACGTTAACGTTGGCATGGGAGGCGATGCTCGTGAGGTCGCTCCAGCCCTTGCCATCGACGCCAACGGCGGCGTGGTTGAGCTTTCCGTTCGCGGAGGGTGCGGCGCGGAGATTGCTGAAGATCAAAGGGGCGCCGGCGGCGGTCTTGAGGAACTGACGGCGGGAGGTCTGGGTCTCGGGCATGATGGAACTTCGAGGAAAAGTGACGGCAGAGCGAGGGAAATCTGGCGACCGGCGGGTTTCGGTTATGAAGATAAGATCGCGGTCGAGCTGGGCTTGCCTTCCCGGACGGGAGGTTCGTCGTCCTCACTCAGGAAAGGATCTCCGTGACCACATTCCCAAACACATCCGTGAGCCGGAAATCGCGGCCGCTGTGGCGGTAGGTGAGCTTTTCGTGATCGAGTCCCATCAGGTGGAGGATCGTCGCATGGAAGTCGTGGACATGCACCGGATCGACTTCCGTCTTTATCCCGTATTCGTCGGTGGCGCCGTGGACGATCCCCGGCTTCACCCCGGCTCCGGCCATCCACGAACTGAATGCCCAGTTGTGGTGCTCGCGCCCCAGTGCGTCGGCTTTGTTGTTGAACGGCGTGCGCCCGAACTCGGTGGTCCAGACGACGAGCGTGTCCTCAAGCATGCCAAGTGATTTGAGATCCTTCAGCAAGCCTGCAATCGGGTGGTCGACATTTTTCGCGAGACGCTCGTGGTCCTTCATATTTCCGTGCGAGTCCCAGTTCCCGGACGAACCGGTATCGATCAGTTCCACAAAGCGCACCCCGCGTTCGACCAGGCGTCGGGCGGCGAGACATTGCCAGGCGAAGCCCTTCGTGCTGCCACGTTCCAATCCGTAGAGGGCGTGGGTCGCGTCGCTCTCCGCAGAAAAGTCGAACGCCTCCGGCGCTGCCATCTGCATCCCAAAGGCGGTCTCGAAGCTTTTGATCCGGGCCTCGGAAAGGGCGTGTCCGCCGCGCGCGGCGAGGTGTTGGCGATTGAGCTTCTGCAGTGCCGCCAATTCAATGCGCTGCTTGCTTGTCGCGATCCGCGGCTTCACGTTCGCGATTGGTTCCGCCCCCGGGACCACCAGTGTCCCCTGATGCGCGCCCGGCAGGAAGTCGCTGGCGTACACTTGCGTCCCGGCATAGGTCTGCGCCGGGGCGATGGTGACAAATGAAGGGAGGTTCTGATTCGCGCTCCCCAGTCCGTAGCTGACCCACGCCCCGAGGCTCGGTCGTGCGAACGCAAACGAACCGGTGTGCATCCCGAGAGTGGCGTTGTAATGGTTCGAGTGATCGGTGTGCATCGATCGGATCAGCGCGATCTCGTCCATGCATCCACCGACATGCGGGAACAGCGAGCTCACCTCGGTGCCGCACTTGCCCTGCGGCGAAAAATCCCACTGTGGCGCTTTCAAAAAAATCCGCTCGTAGCCGGCGCGATCTTTGATTTCGGGGTGGTCCAGTTTCACTTCCTTGCCGACATCTGCCCTGAGTTTCGGCTTCGGATCGAAGGTGTCGACGTGTGAGACACCGCCCGTCATGAAGAGGAAGATCACGTTCTTCGCCTTGGCCGGAAAGTGCGGCGGTTTCGGGGCGAGTGGATCGAGGCCGTCTCCTTCCTCCGCTTGCAACTGCCGGAGGATCCCTGGCATCAGCGTCGACCCGGCAACGAATGAGCGCAGGATGCTGCGACGATCGGGCGTGTTGGAGAATCGGCTCATTTTATCATTCAATCTGTGTGAAGCAGTTCGTTGCTCGCAAGAAGGATTCGTGCCCAGGCCGACCAGGACTCTCTCTCGATCGCCGTCGCGTCCCCATTAAGCGTCGTGGCCAAGGTTGCCGCGAATTCCTCGAAGGCTGTCACCTCTTCATCTGTGACCGGACGCGAAAAGAGTTCGCGACAGGCGAAGTCGAGTCGGCCGGGAGTGTCGGGAGCCGCCGCCCGGATCCGCACCGCGAAGCGCTCGGCGCAATCGTGGAAGAAGGGATCGTTCATGAAATAGAGAGCCTGGGTCGGTGGGGTTGTCACGCCCCGTTCTGCGGTGCTGGCGTTCGGGTCCGCTCCGTCGAAGAGCGCAAAATAGGCGCTGTTCCGGTTGCGCTTGCGCATCAGGTAGATGCTGCGGCGATTGCTGGCATACTCGGCCGCAAACGGTGCGTGCTGTGTGAATGACCAACTCGGTTCCGCTGGGAAGGGGTGCTCTTGACCCGGTGAGAGATCGAGCGTCCCGGCTGCGAGCAGCAAGGTGTCACGGAGTTCTTCCGCACTGAGGCGGCGGTGCGTAAACGCTGAAAACGTTCCTGCCGTGACTCCGTCGCTTGCGGCTTGCTGGTAGGTCGCACTCGCTAGAATCAGGCGGTGCATTGCTTTCACACTCCAGTCGTGCTCGATGAAGTAGCGGGCGAGGTAGTCGAGCAACTCCGGATGGCTCGGCGCTTGACCGTGGTTGCCAAAATCGTTCGGCGTGGCCACCAGCCCCCGGCCGAAGTGTGAAGCCCAAATCCTGTTCACCATCACGCGAGCGGTGAGGGGATTGTCGGCGCTCGCGATTCGCTCCGCCAATTCGAGCCGGCCGCTCCCTTGCCCGTTGCCCAGCAGTCCGCCTCCCAGAATTGCCAGGTATTCGCGCGGCACGTTCTCTCCGGGAACTTCCGGATCACCACGCTCCTGCAGTCGCGCTTTCTTCGGCTCGCCTTCGGCAACGGCATAGGCCAAATTCATTTGCGGTTCCATCGCGGCATGTTCAAGCAGCGCGGTCAGGTGTTTATTCCGACTGGCGGTGCTCCTTGCTAAAGCGAGATACGCTGCCGAGATCTCTGGCTCCGCAAAGTGCTCCAATCTCCACCCCACACCGTCCCCGCCCGGATGGCCATCGCTCACCTTGAGATCGATCTCGATCTGCCCGTCGATTGGACTCAGCCATGCGATCGCCACCGGCCCCTGTGGACCGGGATGAACATAAAATGTGCGGCCCGGAAGTGTCGTCCATACCTTGACCGGATTCTGCGATGTATTCACCAGGACCGATGGCGGAGCATCGTCTTCCCAGGCCCGCAGTTCCGGCTTCCCCTGAACGCTCTCCTTCCTTCCGGTGAGGAAGCGTGGCTCATCATTGGTCGTATTTAGAAAACACCACTTGGCTCCGAGTTTAGCGTCGTGGGGATTCCCAACGGTGAGGTCGTCGATCAGGTCTGTGAGCGACCAGCGGATCTCTTCCTTGGCAGCACGATAAGTGATCGTGTAATCGAGAATGGTGGTGTCCGCGCCGTAGTTCGCCTGTGGGAGAATCGAAAGATGAATCGCTTCCCCCTTTCTCACCGAGAGAATGATCGGCTTCGGCGTCACGTGGACCGAGCCGCCGTCCGGGACGTCACCTTTCGTGAGCACCTTATCGCTTTTCGCAGCGAGCTCTTTTACTCGTTGGGTCTCTGCCGCTCCACCGGCATCCACCTGTGCTTGCAATTCGCTGCGAGTCTTTTCCCAGGCTTCGCGCCTTGTCTGGAGTTCAGCGTTCCCAATCGGGATCAGGTCGCGGGGTTGCTGCTTTGGCTCGCATCCGGGAGATGAGAATTGTGTGCTATCCAACATCGCGTAGAGCGAATAGTAGTCGCGCATCAGAATCGGATCGTGCTTGTGGTCATGACAGCGCGCGCATGAAATGCTGAGTCCGAGAAAGGCCTTGCCGAGATTATCGATCGCGTCCTCGTAGGTGAGGTGCATGCTCTTGTCGATGTCATGGCCGAAGCGACGTGCCAGGGCGAGGTATCCGGTGGCAATGATCTTCGCCGACCGTTCCTTCGGCTCTTTGTTTCTTGCGAGCAGGTCACCCGCCAATTGCTCGCGAACAAAGACATCATAGGGTTTGTCCTGGTTGAAGGCATCGATCACCCAGTTGCGGTAGCGCCAGACGTGGGGAAGCGGATGGTCGCTGTTCTCGCCCGCAGTATCGGCATAGCGCACCACGTCCAACCAATGCCGCCCCCAACGTTCACCGTAGTGCTTCGATGCGAGAAGATCATCAACGATTGTCTGAAACGCTTCTGCATCAGGTGTCGGGTCGGTCACGAATTTCTCGACTTGAGAAATAGCCGGCGGAAGTCCGATCAGTCCGTAACTTGCTCGTCTGATCAGCTTTCGCCGATCCGCCGCCGGTCCCGGACTTAAGTTTTTTGCATCAAAGTTTCTTAGGATAAAAGCATCGATTGCGTTGCGTCCCCAAGCGCCTTTCTCCACCGGAGGAGGCGTTGGGTTTCCCGGCGCTTGCAAAGACCACAGTTTGCCTGGGTCGCCTTCTTCAGCGTGCAACAAGCCAACACCCGATATCGCAGCGGCAAGCAAAACGACGCGAGTGAACACCGCTACTTCTCGTGATGATCGAGCGGGAGTTGGGCTTTGATTCCACATCCTCGTAAGTCTTCCATCATCGGCGGAACTGATGGCGGCTCAAGGTAAAAGACGAGTCGGCTTTTTGCGCTTGATGACTTCGCGCTTCGTCGGCTCTGCGTCAGATGATAGCTTGGCCATCCTCTGGGACAAAAATCGGCTGCATCCTTTCGAAAACGGTCCCAGAACACTCCACCAAAAAAGGAGATTGAGAGGCAACTCTACATCCACCAAACTCTTAATAATTCACCATGAAACCGATTGTTCAAATCTCGCTTGATCTCACCAACATTGACGAGGCTCTCGAAACGGCGGCGCTGGCCCGCCGGGCGGGGGTGGATTGGCTGGAAGCGGGGACTCCGCTGATTCTCGCCGAGGGCCTGCACGGCGTCCGGGCACTACGCGAGGCCTTTCCCGATGTCCCCGTGGTCGCTGATTTGAAGACGATGGATGGCGGGTATCTCGAAGCCGAGATGATGGCAAAGGCCGGAGCCACTCACGTCGTGGTCATGGCCCAGGCTCATCCGGAGACCATCAAATGCGTGGTGCAAGCAGGGGCCGATTTCGGCTGCGAGGTGATGGGCGATAATCTCGGCTACACGACCATGGTTGATGGCGCGAAGATACTCGCCGACCTGGGCTGCGGTTATGTCATCCACCACATCGGATACGACGAGCGGCGTGGCATTGCAGCAGCGGGTCAGCGTATGCCGAGTCCACTCGATGAGCTCCGCGAAGTCGTGGAAGCGGTCGATGTTCCGGTTCAGGCGGTGGGTGGATTGAGTATTGAGGAAGCCATCAAGTGCCCGCAATTTGGTGCTCCGCTCGTCGTTCTTGGCGCTCCGCTTACGATCGATGCCGAATCATTTAAGACCGCCGATGGCGATCTCGAATCCTCCCTGCGGATGATTTGCGAGGCCATTCACGCTCAGGATGTTCCCGAGTTTTAACTCCACGCCTTTTCTTTTCCTACTATGAAATCTGCTGCTGTCGTCAACTATGCTCCTGAAAAAGGCTCCGTCGAAATTCGGGAAATCGAGAGACCCGAAATCGGGCCCGATGATGTCTTGCTGGAAGTCGCGAACGTGGGTGTTTGCGGGAGTGATTTGCATCAATGGACGGCTGATCATTCCTGGCCGGTGAACTATCCTGTTGTCCTGGGACATGAGTTTGGTGGTCACATTGTCGAAGTCGGTAAATCGGTCGAAAACTGGAAGGAAGGAGATCGCGTTGTCTCCGAAACAGCAGCCATCATCAATGCCGACAATCCCATGACCCGGCGCGGACTCTACAATCTCGACCCGACCCGAAAAGGCTTTGGTTACGGTGTGAACGGAGCCATGACCAAGTATGTCAAAGTTCCATCGAGGATTCTTCACAACATCCCGGAATCGCTCCCTTTTGAACAAGCCTGCCTCACCGAGCCTTGTTGCGTTGCCTACAGTGCCGTGGTGAAAAATGCCCGCATCGAACCAGGAGACCGAATTGTCGTGTTAGGCCCCGGAACGATCGGAATACTTTGTGCTGCGATGGCCCGGCTCTGCGGGGCGGAGGTCGCAATTGTCGGATTGGAGCAGGACAGTCACCGGCTTGAAATCGCGAAGCAATACGGCTGCGAGGTCATCATCGGTGACGCCGGGCCGTGGGCGATGGCGCGGGATGGACTTGGGTGTAATGGCGTCATCGATGCCGCCGGCGCAAGCGTCACCCTGAAGATCGCACTCGATTTGGTGCGACCCGCTGGCTGGATCAGCAAGGTTGGATGGGGGCCACAGCCACTCAATTTCAGTCTCGATCCTCTCGTTCAAAAAAACGTCACCTTGCAGGGAAGCTTTAGTCATAACTGGCCAATCTGGGAGCGGGTCATCGCACTGCTTTCGAGTGGACAACTTGATGTCAAACCAATCATCGGAGGCGTCTGGGCGATCGAAGACTGGCACGAGGCATTCGAAAAAATGCACTCCGGTGAAGTTGTGAAATCCGTATTGAAACCCTGAAGACGATGCGCCTTAAAAATAAAGTCATCATCGTGACCGGGAGTTGCACCGGTATCGGGAAAGCGATTGCAAGGCAGTGCGTCGCGGAAGGTGCCAGAGTGGTGATTCACGGCCTCGAAAAGGAATGGGGAGGATCGGTAGTCTCCGAATTGGGATCGGACAAAGCGATACTGCATATTGAAGATCTATTGGAAAATGGCTGTGTTGATCGTTTGGTTCGTCTTGCGGTTGAGACCTTCGGTAAACTCGATGCAGTCGTAAATAACGCGGCATTGGTCGCCTCCGGAAATATCCACACGACCGACGAGGCCTTTTTGAAGAACATCCTTGCCGTGAATTCTGTTGTCCCGTTTTTAATCACGAAAGCGGCCCTGCCACACTTAGAGAAGGAGCAGGGTTGTGTTCTCAATATCGGAAGCGTCAATGCATGGAGTGGCGAACCGGATTTGCTTCCTTACAGTATGTCAAAAGGCGCTCTCATGACGATGACGCGAAACCTCGGCGATACCCTAATGCGAGAGAACGGGGTCCGCGTCAACCAGATCAACCCCGGTTGGGTGCTGACCGAAAATGAAACCCAACGGAAGCGGGATCACGGATTAAGTGATGATTGGTATACCAAGCTCCCGAAAGTCTACGCTCCCTCGGGTCGCATCCTGAACCCCAAGGAAATCGCAATGGCCGCAATCTATTGGTTGGCGGACGAAAGCGGACCGATCAGCGGTCAGGTCGTCGATCTGGAGCAGTATCCCTTTATTGGTCGCAACCCGCCCAAAGACGATTCGACGATTTAGTTGCTCAATCCCAATTCTATTCCATGCCAAAGCTCGCTGCCTTTCCCAAAGCCTTCATGCATGCTCTCTGCAAAGATGGCAGCATGACCGTTTCCGAATGGATTCAACTCGCCTCCAAACTCGATATACAAGGTCTGGAATGGTACGCCGGGTTTCTCGAAATGGAGGATGAGTCCAAGTGGTCCCAATTCCGCACCGAAGTCGAAGACACCGGAAAGGTGATTCCGATGATGTGTTGCTCACCCGATTTCACCCATCCTGACGCCGCCTTCCGGGAGAGAGAAATCGCCAGGCAGAAACGCTGGATCGATATGACTGAAATCCTCGGCGGCAGCTATTGCCGGGTCCTGAGCGGGCAACGTCGTCCCGAACTGAGTATCGACGAAGGGATCAAATTTGCGGTGGACTCCATCGAAGCCTGCCTGCCGTATGCGGAAGAGCGGGGGATCGCGCTGATTATCGAAAATCACTACAAGGATGACTTCTGGGAGTATCCCGAATTCGCCCAGAAAATGGAGGTCTTTTGCCAACTGATCGACCAGATCGATCATCCCTGTTTCGGGGTTAACTATGACCCGAGTAACACCTACCTCGCGGGCGAAGATCCGCTCGAACTTCTCCAACGCGTCTCGCACCGGGTTCTCACCATGCACGCCAGCGACCGTTATCTCGCCGAAGGCACGATCGAAGATCTCCGACGCGAGGAAGGGGGCGCCACCGGTTACGCCAAACGCCTCCGGCACGGAGAAATCGGCAAGGGCCTAAACGACTACGATGCCATTTTCACCGAACTGATAAGCAAGGGGTTCGATGGCTGGATCAGTATCGAGGATGGGGTCGACGGAATGGATCAACTTGCCCGCAGTGTCGATTTCCTGAAAGGCAAAGTTGCGCAGCATTTTTGCTAGAATTTGCCTTTTGGGTGGGGCGTTGTTGAGAGGGGAGAATGGGAGCTGGTTCCATGGAGATGCGAAAGAATGACCTGTCCAATACTTAAGATTACAGTCTAAGCTTTTGGCACTGGCGGTGTTTGCATCGCCCCCATCCCCTCTATTTTATGAAATCCTCCCTTCTCCTCCCAACACTCTTGTTCCTGGCGGTCGCTCCCATCTCCAGAGCTGTCCAGATTTCCGCAGATCCGTTTTTGACAGGAGCCGGAAACTACACCCCGGGTATCAACAATCTCATCGCCCAAGGTCCCGCGCTCACCGGCTATAGCGGCGAATGGTTGCCCGCCTACGGCGGCGCGCAATCACCGGATGTTCTCGAAACCGGCCTTGCCTACGCCGGCCTCACCTCGGCTGGCGGTGCCATCCGTTACACCGGTGGAGGTGGTGGGCGCTGCGGGCGCATCCTCAGCTCCGGCTACGACAATAACTATTCCGGCTCGATCTACGTCGGCGTTCTCATTCAACTCGAGACCGCGAGCAGTGACTACCGCGCCTTCGAACTCCACGAGGGAGGCTTCGACGACGGCGGCAACCGCAAGTTGCAAATTGCCGTCGGTGAGTCAGTCGGTGGTCTCGTGCCGGCCAGCGATTTTGCGCTCCGCATCAACGAATCCACCGGGATGTCGCTCGGAGGACACGACGCGGACGTCAACCTGTTCGTCATCCGTATCGATTTTTCCGACGCGGCGGGCAGCGACACCATCACGGTCTTTCGCAACCCGACGGACCTTACCGTGGAGGCCAACAACACTGCTACGGCTACGATTTCGAACATCGATTTCCGTTTCGATCGCACTTCGTTCGCTCGCTTCACCGACAGCACGGGCATTGCCTTCGACGAACTTCGCATCGGCACCACCTTCAACGACATCACCGGAACGGTGAACCCCGATGCCGACGGCGATGGCATGGATGACGGATGGGAGTTCCTCAACAACGTCGACGATCCGAACGCCGATGTGGATTCCGATACGCTCTCGAATCTCGCGGAATTCCTCGCTGGCTCCGACCCGAATCAGGCCGATACGGATGGTGACATGATCAACGACCCTGCCGAACTCGACGGCAGCGGGAACGCGTTCGACGGAGCCATGACGCTTGTGGACAATCCGGACTCGGACGGCGATTCGGTGAATGACGGTGACGAGGTTAGCAGCGCCAATGGCTCCATCACCAACCCAAACAATGCGGACACCGACGGAGATGGCGAGAACGACGCCATTGAGATCGAGGCCGGCACCGATCCACTGGATCCCGCAAGCAGCTCTGCGGCGCTCGGGAATTTTATCACCGACGGAACCCGCGACGCGCTCTACCTCGACCCGCTCGCGGTGCAGGGCATCCAGACAGGATTTGGCGACAACCAGAACGAGCTCAATGCAGCCTATGCGGCGATCAGCAAGGGCAAGCTCTATCTGTTGCTTACCGGGAATCTCGAAACCAACTTCAACAAGCTTGAGATCTTTATCGATTCCGCCACCGGCGGCAGCAACGTGTTCACCTCCGCCGGCAATGACAACGCCAGCGTGATGGACAACCTCACCTTTGACACCGAATTGACGCCTGAGTTCCATCTCATTCTGCGGCGGGGTGATGATAAATTTGACCTGGACTTCGCCGATCTGACGGCGGGTCAGTTCGCTTCCTACCTCGATGTCTTCGCTCCGGGAACCGAAGGACGCGCCCGCACCGGTGCGCCGACGAACTCGACCTTTGCCGTGAATCCCTCATCGATTGGAGTCGCCTACGACGGCAGTAATTCTGCGGGAATCGGCGGTATTGAAGGCGCGTCCGCTGACCAGGTTGCCGCCGCCGCTGTGAATACCGGTATCGAACTCTGCATCGATCTGGCGGACATCGGCTTGCCGGTATCCGATCTCCGAATCTGCGCCTTCATTAATAATTCGAACCACGACTTCGCCTCGAACCAGTTTCTGGGAGCTCTTCCCGCAGGCTCTGGAAACCTTGGAGCACCCAATTCGATCGACCTGAGCGCCCAGCCCGGAGAGCAATTCTTCACCGTCCGGGTTCCAAGCGAACTCACTCAGATCATCGCGATCTCCTACGACAACGGAACTGGTGACCTGGCGCTCACCTTCACTTCGAACCCCGGATTTCTCTACCGGATCGAATCGTCTGCCGATCTGAATGCTCCGTGGACTGAACTCGAGGATGGATTTGCGCCCTCCGCCGGCGAGACCTCAATCTTCACGACGACGGAAGTGGCGCCGCGCCCTGAACGTAAATTCTACCGCGTCACCCCGATTCCAAACGAGTAGAGCGCGTCCTGTCGGATTGGCAGCGCAGCGCTGTTATTCGCGAATTTCTTCATTGGAGCAGCAACGTGATCTGACATTGAGACCCCGTCCGGGAATGACCCGGAGTTTAAGATGTTTGCAGATAAGGACGGCCAGCTTTTTGCGAAGTGAGAGTGATCGCTTCCGTCGAATAAGGATGGCCGTGGAGTTGGTCTGGTTCTGCGGTTTTTCCTCTTTCGGGAAAATGATTGGATGCTAAGGTCCGACTATGAAAAAGATGATGACAACCGTCGTGACTTTATTGGCGTTGACGATTTTTGCGGGTGCCGACGTGACTACGATTACGGCAAAGCGAGCCGCTGCCCGCCTGAAGAAGGACCCCAAGATCGTCGTGGTGGACATTCGGACACCGGAGGAATTTGCGAAGGGGCACATCAAGGGTGCGGTGAATATCAACATGAACAGTAAGGACTTTTCCGAGAAACTGGGGAAGCTTGAGCGGGATAAAACATACATCATGCACTGCCGGAGCGGCGGTCGTAGTGCGTCTTCGCTTCCCGTTTGGAAGCGACTGGGATTTAAGAACGTCTTGCATCTTTCGAGCGGAACCCTTGGCTGGGTAAAGGCTGGCCAGCCACTGGTTGTGCCCACAAAGAAGTAGTCATCCAGGCAGCCAGGGCGATCAAGCTAGGGAAACTAAGGAGCTACAGGGTTTACGACGTCGGCTATTAGCGTTTGGCTCTTAGCTATTAGCCCGGTCAACCGGAATCCATCGCGGGAAAGCTAGGGGCCAATCGCTAAAGGCGAATCGCCATGGTGGTTCTACCAGTTCGCTCCGCTTTTCTCCTTAGCTTGATCGCCCTGTCCAGACCGGGGGGGGCTTTTTAGTTTTGTGATTGGTCCTGCCAATCTAAGCTCATGAATGGTGTCCGAGATGAGATCGAACATGCGCTGGCTTGCTCCCGTTTTGGGGGTGGTGGCGTGGGGAATATCCAGGAACGCAGGCCTTGAGGCTCCGGCGGCGATCGCGCTGGGGATCACGGTGGTGACCGCGCTTTGGTGGATGTTTGAAGCGATCCCGATTCCGATTGCTTCGCTGGTGCCGATTGCCCTGCTCCCGCTGTTGGGAGTGCTCGATGCGAAGACGGCGGTGGCGAAAAGTTATGGGCACCCCCTGATTCTGTTGCTGCTTGGCGGGTTCTTTTTATCAAAGGGGATGGAACGCAGCGGGGTGCATCGTCGCCTCGCGCTTGGGATGGTGCGCGTGTGCGGAGGAGGGGGAGACAAGGCGGGGACAAAACCAAAAGCGTTGATGTTGGGATTCATGCTGGCGGCTGCAGTTTTGAGCATGTGGATCTCAAATACCGCGACCGTGCTGATGCTTCTGCCCATTGCTCTGGCGGTGCTAGATGGAAGTGAATCCAAGGAAGGTGTCAATCCGCTGGCGGCACCGCTGATGATGGCGATCGCCTATGCTGCGAGCGTGGGCGGGTTGGGGTCGCCGATTGGGACACCTCCGAATTTGGTCTTTATCGAGCAATATCAGGAGGCGACGGGCAAAGTGATGACGTTTACGCAGTGGATGGCTTACGGAGTGCCGGTGATCGTTGTCATGCTGCCGCTGATGTGGCTTTGGCTGAGCCGGAATCAAGCGGGGGAGATGGTGTTGACGCTTCCGGATTCAGGTGCGTGGCGTCCGGCCGAGCGGAGGACTTTGATTGTTTTTGGGCTGACGGCTTTGGGGTGGATCACCCGGCTGGAACCCTTTGGAGGATGGAGTGAGTGGCTGGGCCTTCAAGGGGCCAATGATGCCTCGGTGGCTTTTGTCGGAGTGATGGTCATGTTCTTGATTCCTGATGGCACGGGTCGGAAAGGAGAGCAGGGACGGCTCTTGGATTGGGAGAGCTGTAAGGATGTCCCTTGGGGCGTATTGTTGCTTTTTAGCGGAGGGATTTGCCTGGCGGCGGGGATCAAGGACTCGGGCTTGAGTTCGCAAATTGCGGGAGCTTTAACGGGGGTGGGGAGTCTTCCGGTGCTGGTTCTGGTGCTGATGGTGTGTCTGTTGATGACTTTTCTCACTGAGTTGACCAGTAATACCGCGAGCACAATCTTGATCATGCCAATCCTGGCGTCGGTGGCTTTGGCCAATGATATTGATCCGTTGGTCGTGATGTTGCCGGCGGCGCTCAGTGCAAGCTGTGCCTTTATGCTACCGGTGGCGACGGCGCCCAATGCGGTTGTTTTCGGGTCAGGACACCTCACTGTCCCAAGGATGATGCGGGAAGGAGTGGTCCTCAACTTGATCGGAGTTGGGGTGGTGTCCCTCTATTGCTGGCTGCACTCGTAGGTGAACGAAGCCTCTTGTTATAAAGTTGTGACACTCTGATGATCGCAACGGTGATGAAATCAGCCCCAGCAGCAGCGTGAAGCAGCCCGTGCTCTTCATAAACAGGGGATTGAGATGGATGTTCGGGGAGCGCGTGGTCTTCCAGCCTTCGATGCCATCCTGCTCGCAGATATTTCGGTCTCTTGCCGCGCATTCTTTTTTGGAGGGTTTAAGCAAGCTTGGCAACTCGAGCCAGCCGTTTGCACGGGTGGTTTTTGGGAAATTAGAGCTCGTAGCACATGATGTGATTCTGCTCACGGAGGTAGAGCTTGCCATCGGAGACCACGGGGTGGGACCATGATTCGGCCTCTTGGTGCGCTGGCATGAAGCTGCCCTTGAGCTGGTATCCTTCAGGGGTGGCTTTGACGAGAGAGACGTGACCGCTTTGGTAACGATAGATGAGATGGCCATCGACATAGGTCACACATGCCGAGCCGTTGCCGACGCCTTTTTCGGGACCCCACTTGACCTTGCCGGTCTTCATTTCAATGCAGATTGGATCACCTCCGTTGTGCTTGTGGCCGCAGTAAATGTATCCATCCACGAGGACCATGCCGCCGTGGTGGTTTTGCAGGGTCTTGGGCTTGAGGAAATAGACTTCTTCCGCGGCAACTCCGCTGCCTTCTTTTTTAAGTTTGAGAAGGGCCGAGCCAGTGCCGTAGCCGGTCGAGCAGAAAACATAGTCACCATCGACAACGGGGGTGGGAATGTTTGCCGTGGAATTTGCGACGGGGTTGTAGTTCCACATGAAGCGTCCGTCATTGGCCCGGACTCCAATGACACCGCGACCGGTCATTTGGACATACTGCTTCACGCCGCCACCATTGGAGATGACAATGGAGCTGTAGCCAGCGCCGTCCTTGCCCTTTTTCCCGACTTTACCGAGTTTTGTTTTCCATTTGGTGGTTCCCGTGCGTTTGTCGAGCGAGACCATAAAGGCGTCATCGGCACCGGGGGTGCAGACGACCCGGTTTCCATCGACGAGAGGGGACTCTGAGAAGCCCCAGCCTGACATCATTTTGCCATTCCATTCCTTTTTAAATTCCTTCGACCAGACTAGCTTTCCTTTCGTGTCGAGACAGGCTATGATGCCATCCGAAGTGGTCACGTAGAGGCGGTCACCATCGACGGTCGGTGCGGATCTGGCTCCTTTGTAACCGTGATCGGGAATGTAATCGGTCACCGGAGTTTGCCAGAGGAGCTTGCCATCCTTAATTGAAAAAGCGCTGACGCCCTGTCCCTTCTTATCTCCCTTGAAGTTGCCGGTCGTGTAAAGGACGCCATTGACGATGGAGACTGAGGAGAATCCATTTCCAGATCCCTCAACGTTCCAGAGAAGTTTTGGAGCAGAATTCTCCCAGCTTTTGATGATCCCTTTTTCCGAAGATAGACCAGTGCGATCCGGACCTCTCCATTGCGGCCAATCCGTGGCGGTAGCAGAGGTGGCAAGAGCTCCGAGTGTGGTAAGAGCAAGAAAGGTTTTTCGTTTCATTGCCCTCTTTTACCTGAAGATGGGCGCTCGTGACGAATACAAATTGTCGGCCTGATTTCCCTGGCTCGAGCCAATTCGAATGTCAACGTCCTTTGAACTCTCCTGATCGATAATTTTCAAAGAGGGGCGGACTTATTCACACTGAAAGTTGAGAGAGTCGTAGTTCGGGATTTAAAATCGTTCTTTTGCGGGGCAGGATGCGCCCGATGTCCGACTCGTTTGTTCACCTCCACCTTCATACCGAGTATTCCACTCTGGATGGGTCCTGTCGCACCAAGGATGTCGCCGCCCGGGCCAAGGAGTTGGGGATGCCGGCGGTGGCAATGACGGACCATGGCAATCTCTATGGCACCATTAGTTTTTACAAGGCGTGCAAAGAGGCCGGAGTGAAGCCGATCATGGGGTGTGAGATTTATCTTGCTCCGGAATCAATCGAGAAGCGCGAGGAAATCGCGGGTCGCAAGCGGGACTGTCACCTGACTTTGCTGGCTGAGAATAACGTGGGGTGGGTGAACTTGCAGAAGCTCGTTTCGAAAGGGCACCTGGAAGGCATGTGGCATGGGAACCCCCGGGTGGATCGCGAGATTTTACGGGAGCATTCCGAGGGCATTATTTGTCTGTCGGGATGTCTTTCCGGGCCGATCAACGAGTGGATTTTGCAAGACCAGGAGGACCAGGCTTGGGAGACTGCGCAGGAGTTGCTGGATATTTACGGGAAAGAGAATCTCTACCTTGAAATCCACAATCACGGGATGGAACAGCAGGCCAAAATTCGCGACACG
Source organism: uncultured Verrucomicrobiales bacterium (assembly GCA_913060685.1). Classification (GTDB taxonomy): domain Bacteria; phylum Verrucomicrobiota; class Verrucomicrobiia; order Verrucomicrobiales; family Akkermansiaceae; genus SW10. Next base: position 11,678 of record CAJXVQ010000009.1, on the reverse strand, counting down.
CTGGTTAAGTATGCTGAGAAGATGGATCTCAAGCTGGTGGCGGCGAACGATGTTCACTTTCTGAATCGTGAGGATCACGAGGCGCACGATGTCATGATCTGTATCGGGATTGGCCGACTGGTCATTGATGAGAACCGTAAGCGCTACTCGCCGGAAGTTTACTTCAAGACCGCCGAGGAAATGCGTGCTCTTTTTGCCGATTACCCGGGGGCATGCGACACCACCTTGGAAATTGCGGAGCGGTGCAATGTTGAGTTCATTCTTGATCCGACTTCGTCCGAGAAATACCCGGAATACAAGCCTGATGACGGTTCGACGCCAAACGACCACTTCCGCGAGCTTTGTTTCAAGGGGTTGGAGATCCGTTATGGCGCGGAGAAGGCTCAGGAGAAGGAACTCATCGACCGTCTCGAATATGAGATGGGAATTATTATTCAACTTAAGTTTGCTTCGTACTTCCTCATTACAGCGGACTTCATCAACTGGGCGAAGGAGCAGAAGATTCCGGTGGGGCCGGGCCGTGGCTCGGCGGCGGGTTCGTTGGTGGCATACACCATGGGGATTACTGATGTTTGTCCGATGCGTTTTGGTCTCCTGTTCGAGCGATTCCTAAATCCGGAGCGGGTGTCACCTCCCGATGTTGATATCGATTTTTGCCAAACGCGGCGGCCGGAGGTGATCGAGTATGTCCGCCAAAAATATGGCGAGCGCAATGTCTCCCACATCATCACCTACGGCACGATGGGGGCCAAGTCGGTCATTCGTGATGTCGCCCGTGTCATGGGGATCGCCTACGGGGAGGCGGATCGAATCTCCAAGATGATCGAGGCCAAACCCGGGGTGAAATTAGCCAAGGAGTATGAGGAAAAGGCGGACTTGCGGGAGGTCATTGAGAGCAGTGCGACTTATCAGGAACTTTGGGAATATTGTTTGAAGCTGGAGGGGATGAGCCGGAACGTGGGTGTCCACGCGGCGGGGGTCGTGATTGGCGACAGACCGCTGGATGAGCACGTGCCTCTGACCCGCGGAAACGAGGGCGAGGTCGTGACTCAATACGACATGAGTGCGATCACGGATGTGGGGCTCTTGAAGATGGACTTCCTGGGCCTCAAGAACATGACGGTGATTCAGGAGGCCATTGACTCGATTCATCTGCACACGCCGGAATTTGATATCTATGAAATCTCGTTGGAAGATGCTCCGACCTTCAAGATGCTCAATGCGGGCGAGACAATGGGCGTCTTCCAGTTGGAGAGTGGCGGCATGGTCGAGACTTGCCGGAAGTACGGGATTAATAAGATTGAGGACATCATTGACCTCCTGGCCCTTTATCGCCCGGGTGCGATGCAGTATATCGACCAGATGATCGAGGTGAAGGAGGGCCGCAAAAAGCCCGTCTATGAGCACCCCTTGCTTGAGACGATTTGCGGCGATACCTATGGTGTCATGATTTATCAGGAGCAGGTCCAGAATGCCGCGAAGATGCTGGCCGGATATACCCTCGGAGGTGCGGATATTCTCCGTCGGGCGATGGGTAAGAAGAAACCCTCCGAGATGGCGAAGCAGCGGGTGATTTTTGTGGAGGGAGCGTTTAAGACGAACCAGATCGATGAACGCAATGCCAACCTGATCTTCGACAAGATTGCCGGTTTTGCGGGATACGGTTTCAACAAATCCCACTCTGCATGCTATGGTTTCATCTCATATTGGACGGGCTTCCTGAAGGCCAATCACCCCATCGAGTTCATGGCGGCCCTGCTGTCGAACGAAATCACCAATACAGATAAGATCAGCATCTTCGTGAACGAGTGCTTTCGGATGGGGTTTGAGATTCTTCCTCCGAGCTTGAATGAATCGATGCTGAGGTTCGCTCCTGAGGTGATCCTCGGAGGGAAGCAGGGGATTCGGTACGGCTTGTCCGCGATTAAGAATGTCGGGGCGGCTGCGATGGCGATGGCGATTAAGGAGCGGGAGGAGAACGGCAAATACGAATCACTCGATGACTTCTGTGATCGACTTGATTCCAAGGTCATCAACAAGCGGATTTTGGAGAACCTGATCAAAGCGGGCGCGATGGACTGGACCGGGGAAACGCGGGCCGGGATGGCGGATCGAGTTGAGAAAGTGGTTGCGAGTGCGAGTAGCGCGCAAAAGGATCGGGCTTCGGGGCAGGGCGGACTTTTCGATGCCATGGAATTTGCGGCACCACCGCCGGTGACCGATGACTCACCGGCTCCGGAAGAGTGGCCGAAAGATGAGCGACTCGAGCATGAAAAGGAACTGCTGGGATTCTATGTCACCGGCCATCCGCTCGATAAGTTTCGCGGGGTGGTTGATTCGGACCGCTTCATTAAATTGGGCTTGTTGGATGAGGTCGACCTGAGTGACAAGCGCGCCCGTTTTCCCTTTGCGGGAATGGTTCGAAGTGTGGAGCACAAGATGACCAAGACCGGGAAGCCCTTTGGAGTGGTCGTGATTCAAGATTTCACCGGAGATCGTGAAATGGTTTGTTGGAGCGAGAGCTATCTTCCGGCTCGCGACGCTGGCTTGATGATGGCAGGGAAGGTGGTCCAGTTTAAAGCGCAAGTGACGGTTGATGATCGCACCGAACAGCGGAGGCTCATGGGGTCGCAAATTCGTGAGTTGAAGGCGAAACGTGGGAAGAAGAATGGTTTTGTTGAGCTGACGCTTTGGACCGGACGAAATAAGCCGGAGGATCTTCAGAAGATCAAAAGTATCCTCGCCGAGTATCCTGGTAAGACGCCAGTGCTTCTCCACATTCAAAATGGGGCCGGTAAGCGTGCCACGATTGAGCTTCCCGAGGAATTCCATGCCACGCTCAATGTGGCACTGCAGCGTGAGCTGGGACCGTGGCTTGGTTAGTGATTCCAAATTACCGTTCCAATTACCATGGCTGGGTTTTCGGGATGGAAATGGTCAATGCTGATGTGTTGGGGGAGTTTTTTACTTTGGGTTATACTTGGAGAGGTTTTTTAAGAGAACCCGCGAGAAACCGGAGGCAGTAAGAGGGGGACAGGTAAAGGAAAAAACCCCACCCCGCGGCTTGCGAGGTGAGGTTGTTTTGAGAGCGGTTCCGACTAGCGAATGCGCTCAAGCAACCAGGGGAGGAGATCGCTGATGGCGATGCGTTCCTGCTCCATGGAGTCACGGTGGCGGATGGTCACGGTGTCCTTGAGGTCTTCCTTGCCTTCTTCGAGTCCGAGGGTTTCGAAGTCAATCGCGATGCAGAAGGGCGTTCCGACTTCGTCCTGTCGACGGTAGCGGCGGCCGATGGCGGCGGTTTCGTCGTAGAAGATATTCATGAAGGGCTGGAGAAGGTTTTTGACCTCCTTGGCCTTTTCCACGAGCTCGGGCTTGTTCTTAAGAAGAGGTAGGATCGCCGCTTTGATCGGAGCCACGCAAGGCTTGAAGCGCATCACGGTGCGGACGTCGGGCTTGCCGCCTTCTTTGGTAAGGTCCTCTTCGTCATAGGCTTCGCAAATGAGCGCAAGAATCGTCCGGTCGCAACCGGCGGATGGTTCGACCACGTGCGGGATGAAACGTTCCTTGGTTTGCTCGTCGAAATATTCGAGGGGCTTACCGGAGTGCTCGTGATGCTTGCCGAGATCGTAGCTGCCGCGATAGGCCACTCCTTCGAGCTCCTGCTGGCCGAAGGGGAAGTCGTATTCAATATCGTAGGTCTTCTCGGAGTAATGCGCGCGCTCGCCATCGGGGATGTCGAGGACGTGGAGCTTCTCGGAATCGAGTCCAATCTCGGCGTAGAACTTGAGGCGGGTTTCAAGCCACTCGTCGGTGAGGCGAAGGCCGTCTTCGGGGCGACAAAAGTACTCGATCTCCATCTGCTCGAACTCACGGGAACGGAAGGTGAAGTTACGAGGATTGATCTCGTTGCGGAAGGACTTACCAATCTGAGCGATTCCAAAGGGAAGCTTCACGCGGTTGGAGTCCAGGACATTCTTGTATTGGACGAAGATCGATTGGGCTGTTTCCGGACGGAGGTAGGCCACGGAATTGGGATCGTTTTCATCGGCCGATGCTCCCATCTGAGTCTGAAACATGAGGTTGAATTCACGAGGCTCGGTCAATTCGCAAGTCTTGTCCTCTCCTTTGGGAAGGGTGGCTTTCTTCTCGCAAGGGGGGACGTCGTCGAGTTGGTCGGCGCGGTAGCGTTTTTTGCAAACCTTGCAATCGACCATGGGATCGGAGAATCCGCCCACGTGTCCGGAGGCCGTGAGCACCGAGTGGTGGGTCAAGATTGATCCGTCCATGCCGAGAACGTCATCGCGTTCCTGCACGTTCTTACGCCACCAGAGTTCCTTGAGGTTCCTTTTGACTTCGGTTCCAAGCGGGCCGTAATCCCAGCAACCATTGAGGCCGCCGTAGATTTCGGCGGACTGAAAAATGAATCCTTTGCGTTTACACAGGGAGACAATCTTCTCCATGCGTGCGGTATCGGTCTGGTCTTTATTAGCCATTGTCTTGGGGCGGGAGATTTTCCTCGCGGGCCGCGAGGAAACAGGAGAAATCCCGCAGGGGAAAGGTTTTTTGGGTCTTACCGAGGGGATTCTTTACTTTGGAAGGACTCGAGCGGAAGGGCGAGGTTCAGAGTCCCACTCGTTTTTGCCACTTGGCTAAGAGCCTCTGCTTTGTCGCGGCGGAAACCAGTCTACTGACGGTATGCGGCAGGAAGTTGGGGAATGACTCCGAGTTTTTCGTAGTTGAAGCCACTGGCGATGGGCTTGTAAGGGCCCACGATCTCGACGCTACGATCGGGTGTGATCTTGTCCTCGATCGTCATTCCCCAATAGGCAGCATTGATAAGGAGGCGACGGAGGCCGGCGCTTTGGAGATCCTTGGCGCTGCCCATGGTGGTGTTGAAGACGCGGGTGTCTTTTCCTTGAGTCGTTTTCCATGTCTTGAACCAAGCGACGGGGAGGGGCTCTTTCTTGGTGTTGACTTCATCGTCGTGGCTTCTTCCCATGAGGGGCTGACCCCAGACAAGGGCGGTGCAGTCTTCAGGGAGGGCGGTGCCTTCCTTGTAAGTACGATAGACATCGGAGGGTCCCCAAATGTCAGTGACACCGGTCACGATAGGATGGTTTTTGAGTTCTTTGACGATGGTGCCGCGGGTGGAATCGGCATGCCAGCGCCCGTGGTGTCCCATGAAGGAACCTCCGAGAAGATCTCGTCCGAAATTGACGTTCTTGCCATCGATTTCGTAAGGGATGCGGCCACGGAATCCATGGTTGGCGGTGCGGAGAGCGATGATGGGCTTTCCGGAGTCGAGGTAAGAAACGATGTCCTTTAACTGGTCTTCGGGAAGAGTGAGGAGGCGGTGGAAGAAGATGACAAGGTCGGCTGACTTGAGGTGCTCGAGGCCGGGGATATTCTGCTTCTTAAACTCCGCTTCCTTTCCCTTTTTGGGGTAAACCGGCATGGTTGGGTCGACTTTTCCTTCATCGTTCACGCCGAAGAGGACGGTGCAATCGAAGCCGTGATGCTTGCTGAGGATCCCTGCCATCATAGGCATGGCTTGTTCACTGCGGTATTCCTGATCAGCCGCAATTAGGACGATGTGTTTTCCTTTGCCCGGGCCATCTCCACCGGAGTAGGTGAGCCACTTTGGGCTTTCGGGAACAGGATGGGCTTGCGCTATTAACAGAGTGGCAACAATGAGGAGGGGACGGAGGAGATAGTTGGACATGATTTTGAGTGGGAAGGAATTAGCGGATGGAATTGAGCTCGGGGAGATCTTTCGAGGTTTTGATTTTTTCGATGGCGGCCCGAACCGATTCGGCTTTCTGGACGCTGAGTCTTCTTGGGAAATCAACTTCGCCATCGGCGAAATCGGCCGCGATTTTTTCGAGCTCGGGGATGGCGAACTTGGCGCGTGCTCCGTAGGTGAGAAGAATTTCCATCAGCTGCGGAGTGCGTTTTTCGCTGGCCCAAGGGTTTTGGTCGCGGGTGTAGTCGACGCAGCCTTTGATGCCTTCGGCGACGCGGTGGGTGGCGAGGATGCGGAGGCCTTCAACGCGGATTTCATCGGCAAACATTACGCCGCTTGGAGCGGGTGTGACGACGGCTTCGAGAATGGCCGGGAGAAGGGGTTTGATCTCCTCCTCAGAGAGATTGCGGTAGACCGATCCGATGCTGCCACGGGCGCGGCCGTCTTCGTTTTTGAGGCCGGCTTTCACCGCTTTGTAGAGGACCTCGTGATCCACTCCTTCGAGCGAGCGGCTGAGCATGCCTCCGCGTTGGTTGAAGAGGGCGAAGGAGAGGTAGCGCTGCTGCATGCCGCGAGGATCATTCTTGGGATCGACCTTGGTGAGGATCTCAAGAAGTTCGGGAGCGGCCTTCATGGCGGGAGTCCCAATGGCGGCGAGAGCGTCGGCGGCTTTGATTCGCATCCAGAGGTCGTCCGACTTGAGGTTTTTTTGAAGGGCGTCGATTGCGTTCGCGGCACGTCCGCGAAATTGCACGATGGCTTGGCAGGCACCGTAGCGGGCGTCAAGAGAAGGAGAATCGAGGAGCTTGATGAGGGCTTCGACAGGTGCGTCACCCTTGCGGCGGGCGAGGGCCATGGAGGCGCGCTCGCGGACGACGGGTGACCAGCTGGTGAGGGCCTCGATGAGGACGTCACTATTGAGCTCATCGTAGGCAGAGTAGCGGTCCTTGTTGTTCCAGCCTCGTCCGTCGAGGACAATGCGCTGCGCTTCCTTGGCGTCGAGCTGCGGAGCTACCGAAGGGCGTTTCCCGGTGAGGTAGATTTTTTTCAAGGGCATGGCGTAAGCCAGAAGGTAGGATCCGGTGCAGTCCCAGTTGGCGTAGCTGTCCTTGCGCATTTCCGGAGGTCCCTGGTGCGGGAAGGTGCCATTCCAGCGGCGGGCGAGGTCGAAATACCATCCACCAAATTCCTTCATCCAAGCACCCGTGGCGTGGGGGCCGGATTGTGCCACTCCGGGCATGGACCATAGGATGTTGCAAAAATTACCGGTGTGTCCCTGGTCGCGTTCGTTACCGTGGGAAGCGACGCTCATACGTGAAAAATACTCGGCCGCTTTTGGCTCGTTGAGGAGGTTGAAGAGGACGGCGGCCATTCCGTTTTTGCCATTGTCGTCGTGAGTCTCAATCCAGGGAGCGTGATCCCCGTATGGGACGGCTCCTTTGCCAATGTAAAAGCGGAGAAGGCGGGCGCTTTTCTCGATGGCTTCGCTGAGCTTGGGATCATCGACACCGGCGGCGCGGGCGAGGATGAGGGAGGTGGTGAGGGGCAGGCCGGGGGCATTCATCATGCCGTATCCGGCGAGGCGACCATCGGGATTGGCAAAGCGATGTCCCCAGGAGCCGACGATGCTTTGTCCCTCGGCGGCTTCCATGGCGAGGCGCTTGAGGCTGGGGAGGGCTGACTTATCGCCGGTGGCGAGGGTGTACTCGGAGAGGAGCATGATGACATAACCGTAATACCAGGTTTGGAAGCTGCGGTTGGAGTAGCCGGCGGCCCAGTCGACTTCCTTGCGAATAATGGGAAGGTATTCCTGTTCGCCGCTGGCAAGAAGGGCGAGGGCATTGAGGGAGCGGGTGATGGGGTTTTCCTTGTAGCCCGGATCCTGGATGCGTTCGGCGAGGGCTTTGCAGCCTTGCTCGAAGATGAGTTTTGATTTGGGGCAATGGTAAGGTGCGGTGGCGCTGTAGCTTCCAAGGACGGGCAGGGTGAGCGTTACCGTTTCCTTTTTGCCATCGCGCCAGCGGAGGAGAGAGAGTTCGCCTTTTCCTTCCTTGGTCTCGGCAGCGGTGAGAGCTTTGCCCATTTCAGTACGAGGATCATACGCGAACGGGGTTTTACCGGCTCCGAGGATGACGTCGGCTTCTTCCAGGATACCGTCCGCCGGAGATCCCTTGGCGACTTCGGTGACGCGGATTTGGCGTGCGTCGGTGGTGACCATCTTATCGCAGAACATCCAGCCACGTGCGCCGGTGGCTCCGAGGTTCCAGTCGTGGGTGGCTCCTTCCGGAATGCGATCACCCTTGGTGAAATCGGGAAGGGTCATTTTTCCCTGTGGTCCGGCTCCCGGAGACGGGAGGGCCATGAGGAGGGCAGCGAGGAGTGAAGTGGATCGGGATGAGATCATGGTAGGAAATATTGAGATGCGATTATTCGCCGGATTTTTGCGGTGAATTGACGTGGTAGAGGTCCTCGCCGTAGTGCGGTTTGAGGGGCCAAGTGTCGGTGCGGAAAGGGTAGGCTGGCAATTCCTTGCCATTCATTAATGTGCCAAGAGGAAGGTTTGAGAAGGCGTAGCGGACCGCGAGGGGATCGGGGACTTCTTTGCACCAGACTTCGATCTCCGGGGCCTGGCCACGAGCGCCTGAGATGCGGGCTTCGGCGTGGTGGAAAACTTGATCGGCTCCGGCGATGTAGAATCCGCGGGCGTCGTTCTGATCAAGGCGGAGGCCGTCGGATCCGGATTTTTCAAATTGAATTGCGATTTTTTCGCCCTTCCTCTCCATTGATCTGTAGATGGGGCCGTGCCACTGGAGAGGCTGGCCGGGGCGGGTGGCGTCCTCGATGCCGTAGACGGTGGAGAGGGCCCAGCGGGCGGAACGATCCCCGACGGGATATTTACGGCCGGGGTGAATGTTGGAGTCGCTGTTTGCATCGAAGCTGACGATGAGGCCCGTGTTTGGAGTCTTTTGCCACGTGAGGAATTGTTGCTCACGAATCACGTTGGTGTGGTGGTTCATATCATAAGTCATCGAGCGGCGGGTGCTCCAGCCTGCAATCTGGATGATGCCGAAGGGGAGGTCTTTATCGTTGAAGAGTTTTCGCCAGTCCGAGATGACGGCAGGGAAGGTTTCGGGGAAGGGGATCCAGGTGTTGCCGAAGGCGTTGTTTTCGCCTTGGTAGAAAAGAGCGCCGCGAACGGAGAGGCCGGCGATGGGCATGATCATGGCGTTGAGCGGGCCGGCGGGAATGCGGCCTTGGGTGCCGGGATCGGCATAGCTTTTGAGGTTGGGTTTGCCACCGGGAGCTTTCTCGCCTGCGGCTTTGGCAGCGGCTGCTAGCTTCTCCCACTTTGCGAGGTCGGCGGCGAAGCGCTTGGTGGCTCCTTTTTCTTTTCCACCCTCGATCCAGAGCTGGCGTTTGGTTTCGTATTCCTCGATGTAAGGCTTGGCGGTGGGGAGGGTTTCGAGGGTCTCACGGGTGACCCAGTGTTGGGCCATGGTGCCACCCCAGGCGGCGTTGATGAGGCCGATGGGGACATCAAGGCGGCGGTGGAGGCGTTGTCCGAAGAAGTAGGCGACGCCGGAGCAATCGCCGATGGTTTTAGGAGAGCAAACTCTCCAAACGCCAGCATCCTTTTCGGCGGGGAAATCCTCAAGTGGTTCCGGGGCTCCTTCGGGTTCGATGCGGATGAAGCGGATGGCGGGGTAGTTGGCGCTGGGGATTTCGATGTCGGCATCGCGCGAGCTGCGCAAGCGCCACTCCATGTTGCTTTGACCTCCACAGATCCAAACGTCGCCGACGAGGACATCATGGTAATCGATTGAGATGTTGCCGGATTGCACCTTCAGATTGCGGCCGGAGGCGTTGGCCTCCATGGCGTCAAGGGAGATGAGCCATTTGCCGTCTTTCCCGGAGGTGATGGTCTTCTCCTGTCCGGCGAAGGAGACAGTGACGTCGGTTTCTTGATCCGCCCAGCCCCAGATGTTCACGGGCTTGTCGCGTTGGAGGACCATTTGGCCGTTGAAAATATGGGGAAGCCGGAGCTTTGCGGAAACGGCCGGCAGGAGATGAAAGAGGGCGAGGAGGAATGCGATTGAGAATTTCACGGATAGCTTGGTGGAGAGAGATACGTTGGCGATGGAGGCAGGATTGCAGCGAGTTGGGGTCATTTGCCTTTGGTGAGATAGCGGAGGCAGGCGGCTTGGTAGAAGGTGTCCTCTGGATGCGTTTTGCTCGCATTACGGCAGAGGTCGATGCGGTCCTTGTCGGACGATAGTTTGGCGAAGTCACGGGCGAGGCGTTCATCGACGAGGTCGTGGAGGCTGATGAGGGGAGTCGGATTTTGATCGGACTCGATGATCTTGATGGTCTTCTCAAGGTTCTCGCGGTGTTCGCCGGATTTCCAGTTTTCGCGCATCGCGTAGAGTCGCGGAAGAAAGGGCTTTGCGCTGCCGGCGTAGGCTTGCAGGGTTTTGAAGCGGGCTGGAAAACGGGCGTAGGCCCCCCAGCGTTTCAGGCCGAAGGTTTCGATGGCGAGGGGAACTCCTTCCTTGAGATGAAAGCGTGCCATGAGGTCGAGCGCGTAGACACGTGGAGCGTCCTCGAACATCATGTAGCTCATTGAAGGGACCTTGATGGCGTCGTGGATTTGTTGGGCCATGTTGGCGGCGTCTTCGCGGCTGAAGAATTGGAAGGCATAGGCTCCGCAACCGCGAACGCGACCGGAGGGGTCATGGAGGAGCTTGGTGATGGCGGAGTAGAGGAGGGGGCGATCGAGGCCATCGAGTGGATTTCCGCTCTCAGCGGTTTGGGCGAGGAGGCCGTTGAAGTAGAGGGGCGCGGTGCGGGCTTTGACGTGGCCGAAGGCATAACCCAGGGCTTGTTGGCGAGGGCGGAGGCTGCCTTCTTCCGAGCAGAGGACGAGGGCACGCATGAGATCGGGGAGGGCTGATGCGGCGGTCTTGCCGAGACGGGCGAGGGCGTAGCCGGCCGCGATGGCGACGGTGGATTCAGCATCCGAGAGAGCCTGGGCAATTTCGGGGACGGCTTTGGCGGAACGTTCACCGAGATGGCCGAGAGCGGCGCAGGCTCCGGCTCGTTCGGAAGCGTTTTTACTTTTAAGGAGAGTGAGGAGTTGGGGGATGAAATCACCTTCCTTTTCTGCGAGAGCTTTGGCGGCCCACTCTCGGGCGATGGGGGACCAATCGGCGAGATCGGACATGATCTCGGCTGGGGTCATTTGGTCGGTCCCGGCCAATCTCCAGCGCCCTGAACGGATTGTTTTGTCGGTCTGGGTTTGATCGAGCCAGTGCTTTTCGTTTTGGCCTTTTCCGGTGAGGTGGATGGCCCGGCGTGGCAGGGTGGCGATGAGGATCTGGGCGGCGGTTGGGTCGAGAAATTTTCCGCCGTAGTGACCGCCGAGAGGTTGGTTGGCAAAGCTACCGTCGGGGAGGCGGGTGAGGGCGTAATACCACTGGAGCTCTTTGAGGAAGGCCGCGGCGAGTTTGGGGCCACCGGCGTTGGCCCCGAGGGGATCCCAGAAGTAGCTGTAGGAATTTCCGCTATGTCCGTATTCGCAGGTGTTGTGAAGGGAGGCCGTGAGTTTTGAGAAGAAGTGTTGACCATTGCGATTGCCCTCGACCTGGAAGGCGACGGCGGCGATGCCGTTTTTGCCATTTCCGGAGAGGCCGTTGCGACCGCTGGCGTAAACTTCGAGACTGGGTCGGTGGTAACCGTATCCGATTGATCCGTTATCGATGAATTCCGAGAAGAAGCGGCTGGCGCGGGTGATGGCGGCATTGACTTCGGGGTGCTCAACGCCGCACTTTTTGGCGAGGAGAAGTGAGAGGTAGCAGGGGAGGCCGGATTGGTTGAGGGCACCGTCTGTCTCTTATACACATCTGACGCTGCCGACGATCTACTCTGTGTAGAT
>CAJXVQ010000008.1 GCA_913060685.1 uncultured Verrucomicrobiales bacterium | reverse complement strand
TACGAGATCAGCCTCGGTCTCGTGGGCTCGGAGATGTGTATAAGAGACAGCTGAACTCAAGACGATTCTTCTCACCCGCAAGCGTGAACCGATTGTCCGAAACATCGTCGAGCTCACTCTGGCCTACGCACTCAGCCGAAAACTGGAACGTAGTGACCAGCCGGTCGTGGATGCCATTACCAGGAACCTGTGCGAAAATAACGGGACATGGCAAAGTCTCTTCCAACACGTGGCAAATAGCCTTCCATTTCGCGAAACCATCATCGAGAGTGTCAACATTAGCCATGAGTAATAACTGGAACATTGAGCGCAGAACATTCCTGCGCGGAGCGGCCGGAGCCCTCGTCCCCCTGCCCTTTCTCAACCTCATGGAGAACAGCGCCAAGGCCGCATCACTTCATCTCGCGGGCGACTCCAAACCTCCGTTGCGCTTCGTCACCTTGTTCAAGCCAAACGGCGTTCACCCGCCCTCATGGAATATCGAAGGCGGCAAGGAAAACGATTTCCGCATGTCCCCGCTCATGGCGCCCTTCGCGAAACATAAGGACGACTTGCTCATTCTCGATAACATGGGCGACTTCGGTTTCTCATCGCACAGCAACTCGACCCGCCGCTTCCTTTCCGGCCATCACAAAAACAACAAGTCAGCCTCCGTCGATCAACTCATCGCTGACAAGATCAGCGGAGACACCGCCCACCGCTCGCTCGAACTCACCACCGAGGGTCTCTTCACCAATCAGATCGACTGCAGTTATATTTCCTACGACAAAGACGGCGGTCGCATTCCGCGCGAAAGCGATCCGCAACTTGTCTTCGACCGCCTCTTCCGCAACCCGATGCGTGACCCGAACCAGCGGGAGGAAATCTCCAGCCTTCTCGACCGCGTGCGCGACGACGCGAAATCCCTGCAACGCAAAGCCGGACGCGAGGATCAGGAAACCCTTGAAGAATATTTCACCGTCGTCCGCGAGACCGAACAGCGACTCGAAAAAATGACGCCGGTCAGCGGCCCCGGAGGCGTCGACTTCTCCAGCCTCAAACGCCCGGAAAGCTCCGGAGATCTCAACGAGCAAGTCGAATCAATGCTCGATGTCATGGCAATGGCGCTGTGGACCGACTCGACCCGCTGCATCAGCTACATGCTCGGAAACAGTAACAGCCGCATGATTTTCGACTTCCTCGGCATTCGAAAACAGCATCATTACCTCTCCCACTTCTTCCGGAACTTCAGCCGCGAGAATATCGATTCCCTTCTTAAGATCAGCCTGTGGCACATGGAGAAGTTCGACTACCTGCTGACCAAACTGAAATCCTACAAGGACCAGAACGGATCACTCCTTGATCACAGCATCGTCCTCTTCGGATCCGGAATGGGTCACAGCGACAACCACACCGCCCAGCGCATTCCCATCGTGCTCGCGGGCAAGGGCGGCGGGATGCTTAAGACCGGTCGCTACCTCAGGTATTCCAAGAACCAGGAACTCGGGCGACTTCACCTCTCTCTCCTGCAAAAGTTTGGCATCGACTCCCCATCCTACGCCAATTCCACGGCCCCCCTCCCGGGCCTTGATGGCGGTGCCTTCGAAGAATACCAGGAGCGCAAGTTCGACACCTGGGTGAAAACCGGCAAAGGAACAATCACCGTCCAGGGTCGTCTCCGAATGTCGGACAATCTTGATGAGGCCAAAGTTTTTTACATCGATGTCGATGGCAAACCTCCGGTGAGAATCGAGGTCGGCTTCGGCGACTTCCACAAATTCAACCTCGCCTATCACGTCGGCACACCCATCACCCTGACCGGCAACACCAGCGAACGAAACGGGCGACTCGTGTTGACAAAAGTCACCGACCTCAAATCCGTCTTCGGCAAAAGCAAACCAGGCAAAGCGAACGGTTAGGACAATTCCGAAGAGCATAAATTGTACTATCTTGCCGTGGAAATCCCGGGCGGATCAAGAGACGACAGCCGCAGTATCCCATCATGATGAACTCTCGTCTCCCGTTCCTGCTCGCCCTCTGCTTCCTGCTTCCTGTAAAGGCCGACGATTTCCCGCTGGTCGCGGACGACCTTGAAGTGTCTCTCTTCGCGAAGAATCCGCTGGTACGAAACCCCTGCGCGATCACGTTCGACGCGAAGGGCCGACTCTGTGTGGGGATGGGACCACAGTATCGCAACCCCAAACCAGAGACTCCCGGCGATTCAGTTTGGATCCTGGTCGATGAGGACGGGGACGGAACGGCCGACTCGCGAAAGCAATATGCCACCGGCTTCAACTCAATCCAGGGATTGGCATGGCGCGGGCGGGATCTCTATGTTGCCAATGCCCCGGACCTCACCATTGCACGCGATCTGGATGGAGACGACGTCGCGGATGAATACATCAGACTCTTCACCGACCTCGGAAACCTCGAACATGCCTTGCACGGACTGCAGTTCGGACCCGACGGCAAACTCTATATGTCGAAGGGAAATTCCAAGGGGCTCACCCGCCCGCCCAATCGGATTGCCCCGAAGCCCTTCCGCGAACTTTGGGGCGTGGAGTTGCCAGACGCACCTGACTTCCCAAAACCGACCGTCTTCAAGAAGGGTGACTACGAGAAAAACTATCACGATCCGGCTGATGACTGGGGACTATCAGGAGGGATACTGCGCTGTGATCCGGACGGATCGAACCTCGAGATCGTCTCGCGTGGTTTTCGCAATCCCTGGGACATTTGCTTCGATGATTCCTTTAACTGGCTCGGCACCGACAACGACCAAACCCAGGGCGACAAGATTTTCTCGCCCTTCTACGGAGCGCATTTCGGTTGGGGCCATCCTTGGTCCTACAACTGGAAGGGTGACGATCACCTCCCCACCGCGCCCTCTTCAGGACCACTCTTCGAAGGCTCGGGAACAGGGATCACCTACTGTGGACTGGAACACTATCCCGGAAAATACCGTGGCATCTTCCTCATCAACGATTGGTTGAGCCGGGAAGTCACCATTTACCGACCAAAGAGGGACGGTGCCTGGATGAAGCCCGACCGGGAAAAGCTTGAGGTTTTCGCACACGCGGGCGGAGGGCGTTCAATGGGTGGAAGCACCGGACGGAGTTTCGATCCGGTCGATATCGAAGTGGGACCTGATGGTGCGATCTACATTTCGAGTTGGGGACGGGAATACGGCTTGAGCGAGAAGGACGGGAAGCAAATCAATGAGGGCCGCATTTACCGAATCTGGCCGAAGGCGGTGCCGCCACGGATGAAGAAGGAGCCAAAGAGGAGCAAATCAATCCGTGAGTGGTCCACTCAGGAGTTGCTCGACGATCTCGGAAAGTCGCTTCCGGTTTGGAGAACCAATGCTCAGGACGAACTTGTGCGGCGGGGCGATCAGGATCTGAAACCGGAAGAATTGCTCACTCCCGACTCGGCGCAGGGCTTGCTTTGGACCTTGTGGACGATGGGACGTATGGCCCCTGCTGATCACAAGGTGGACGACATTTTTCTCGCAAAAATGGCCGATGATTCTGGAGTCGGTGACCACACGCAATTGATCCGAATTCTAGCACATCGAGCCAAGGAGCGTGGAGCTACCGCCCTGCCTGATCTCCTAAAGCGTGGACTGCAAGAGAAGAACCCCCGCTCCCGGCACGCCACCGTTCTTGCGATGCGACAGGTCGGCGAGACACGTTGGAATAAGGAATTCTTGCGTCTGATTGAACAGGAACAAGATCGCATCGTCTCCTACTCGGCGTGGGGAGCGCTGGGAGAACTCATGCCGAAGAAGGAGCGAAAAGCGCTGCTCAATGACCAACGCCCCGCCGTGCGAAGAGCGGCCTTGCTTTCACTCCTGGAGGAGGACGCCCTGAGTGAAAAGGAGCTCAAACCTCTGACTAGGGATTCCGACCAGGCCATGGCTGAACTGGCGGCAAAGCGCCTCGGAGGAAAGCACTGCACTGAAATTCGCGGGCCCAAACTGGAAGTTCAAAACACGAATACTCGCCCCGTTCGAGCACCGATCTCAGTCGTCTCATCGATTCGTAATCTTCCCGGTCGGAGCTACGAGGAAGCGGTTCTCACCGAGGGTGTCCGCGCCTTCACCGATCGACCCTATCGTCTCAATACGGTGCCGGCTGAACTCGAAGGACTGACCTTCATCCGCCCGGCAAATAACGATGCCGATGACGCCAGTGGACCATTCCTCAGCTTGACCTTGCGCTACGACTCAACGGTCTATTTCGCTGACGACACGCGGGCCGGGAAGCTTCCGAGATGGGCGCGCGGGAATTGGACACCAACCGAAATGTTTATCAAGACCGACGACTCCACACACCTCATCTACTCGGCGGAGATTCCGGCGGGAGAAATCCGCTTCGGAGCAAATCGTGACGGCATCACCAGACCTAAGGGCAACTATCTCGTAATCATCAAGCCAAAGTTACTTCAGCCACAAACGACTGCCGCCACAGTCGCCGATGTTCTGCCTTTGCTGAAAACGGCAGACATGAAACATGGACGAGCCCTTTTCCTGAGCGCGGACGGAGTGTCTTGCGCCACCTGTCACCAGTTGGAAGGCTTCGGAAACGTCTTCGCTCCTGACCTCGCCGGAATCGGAACACGAGCCACTCCGGAGTTCATCGTACGCTCTATTCTCGAACCAAGCTCCGAAATCACGGAAGGCTTCGCGATGCAGATCCTGACCACAAAGTCCGGTGACACCACATCCGGGCTCGTATTGGAGGAGACCGGACTTTCGGTGCAGATTGTCATGTGGGATGGTTCATTGGTGACAGTCCTGAAAAAGGACATCGCAAAGCGCGAAACGACTCAGATCTCCGCCATGCCACCCACCTTCGCCGGCCTCCTCTCGCCACAGGACGTGGCCGATATCACCGCTTACCTTCGTGCCCCAAAAGAGACACCAGAAACAATCCGGACTTCGAAAGCGGCTCCCAAGATCTCGCCCGTTCAACCCTCCCCTCTCTCGGGGAAACAGTGGGGTGATCAGAGCAAAGGCTTCTATCTCGACTGCGACGACCAGCGACTCGAGATCCACTATAACGGTGTCGAGATCGCGGCCTATTACTACAACCATCCCGAGACGCGGCGACCTTTTTTCGCCCACGTCAAGACACCCTCCGGACTTCAGGTCACCCGCAATTTTCCACCGATCGCGGGGAAGGACGCAAGCGATCACGGTACGATGCACCCGGGGATCTGGATGGGCTTTGCGAATCTCGACGGGATCAGCTTCTGGCACAACAACGCCGGGACGGTGAGCCACCTCGAATTTCCGGAAGAACCAACCGCTGGCCTCACGGCTTCATTCTCCGTAAAAAATCAATATCTAGGCCCCGACTCCCGGGTGGTCTGCGAAGAATGGACGAGCTATCAATTGGTCCCGAACAAGGATGGCTACCTCATTTCGATCGACTCCCGCTTTTCCGGCGACTCGCCTTTCTCATTCGGCGTGAAGGAAGAGATGGGACTCGGGCTGCGGGTTGCGACTCCCATCACGGTAAAGGGCGGAAAGGGTGCCATCCTGAGCGCGGCTGGCGGGAAAAATGAAAAGGGCACCTGGGGAATGACCGATGCGTGGTGGGATTACTTCGGCCCACTCGGAGGAAAGAGCGCCGGGATCCAGATCATGTCGGGACCCGGCAATCCCGCCGTGTGGGCTCACAGCCGCGACTACGGAGTGCTGGTAGCGAACCCCTTCCCCGTGGACCGCCCCGAAAATCGCGACAAAAAAATCACGGTGCAGCCTGGTGAGTCATTTCGCCTGAAGTTCGGGGTGCAAGTCCACGAACACAACACTCGCGAAAATTACGATCCAGCCAAGGCCAACCAGCGCTATCTTGATGGCGTAAAATAGCAATCCATCGGGACTGGCGACGCCCATACCAAAGGCAAAAGATCCACCTTCGCCCTGCTTTCATGAACGAAACAGACTTGAGTTCACGTTCCCTTAACACGTGCTGTCGCCCCATACAACAACCCGGACTTTTCCCAGAAATCTTCTGCGTATCGTTTTAGGAAGCCTCCTGACCTGCAGCGGTCCGGTGATGGCAAAAGAGAAGACAGCGACAGATCACTGGGCCTTTGCTCTCCCGCAGCGCCATGAGACTCCCGTAGTTCGAGACACGCAGTGGCCTTCCCGTCCCCACGATGTCTTCATCTTGAAAAAGATCGAAGAAACCGGGCTTGCACCAAACCCTTCCGCAGATCAGCGCACTCTCCTTCGCCGACTCTCTTTCGACCTCACCGGCCTTCCTCCGACTCCGGAAGAAATGGCGGCTTTCGAGAAGGCATTCCGGGAGGATCCTGATATCAGTCTAAGGCAGCTCACAGACCGCCTTCTCGCCAGTCCCCAGTTCGGCGCACGCTGGGCGCGGACCTGGCTCGATCTTGCCCGCTACGCCGAGGACCAGGCCCACATCGTGGGCAACAACAGCAATCTTTTCTATCCTAACGCGTGGCGCTACCGGGACTGGGTGATCGGAGCCTTTAATCGCGACCTGCCCTACGGCCAATTCGTAAAACTGCAACTGGCGGCAGATCTGTTAGAGGAGAACCACGACCAGAATCTCGTCGCCCTGGGCTTCATCGGCCTCGGTCCGAAATACTATCGGCGTAAAGATCCGCTCGTGATGGCAGACGAGTGGGAGGACCGGGTTGATACCGTGTCGCGTGGCCTACTCGGCCTCACCGTGGGTTGTGCCCGGTGCCATGATCACAAGTTCGACCCGATCTCTACCGAAGACTACTACGGACTAGCCGGAGTCTTCGCATCCATCGAGATGTTCAATCGCCCTCTCGACGGGAAGAACGCCAAGAAGCCGACGGATGCCATGCACATCGTGCGGGATCGTCCCAAACCCACCAACCTCAAGGTCCACCTGCGCGGAGATCCCAAGGACCTCGGACCAGAGGTGCCGCGTCGTTTCCTGACCATTCTCAGCAAGGATGAAAATCCTCCCAATTTTCAGAAAGGAAGCGGACGGCTCGAACTCGCCGAGGCCATTGCCTCCCCCGACAACGCGCTCACGGCCCGCGTCTTCGTGAACCGGATCTGGGGCGAACTCTTTGGCACTCCCCTGGTCACGACCACTAGTAATTTTGGCACCCTTGGCACTCCTCCATCGCATCCCAAACTCCTCGACGATCTCGCTGTCCGCTTCATGGAATCCGGTTGGTCGGTGAAGTGGCTCATGCGTGAGCTCGTCCTCTCCTCCACTTACCAACAGAGCAGCGACATCTCCGGGGCAATGTTGGAACGCGATCCCGCCAACATTTTTTACAGCCGAGCCAACCGACGACGCCTCGATATCGAAATGTGGCGCGACGCCATCTATGCGGCAGCGGGCACTCTCGATCTCAAAGTCGGCGGACCTTCCTTTAAGGTCAGTGCGCCGGACGCCAACCGCCGCGCCGTTTACGCCCGGATCAGCCGCCTCAAACTTAATCCGATGCTGGCCCTTTTCGATTTCCCCGACCCGAACCTCCACTCGCCCGGGCGCTACAAATCAACCACGCCCCTTCAGAAACTCTTTGCGATCAACAATCCTCTCATGGTGGCGCAGGCCGGGAAATTTTCAGCCCGCCTGCACCGTGAGGCACCCGCGGACAACCCGGCCCGAGTCCAGCTCGCCTACCAACTTCTCTATGGTCGCAAGGCCAGCGACGAAGAGCAGACCCTCGCACTCGGTTTCCTCAACACAGGAAACGAGGACGCCTGGCAAAACTACGCGCAGGTTCTCCTCGCCTCAAACGAACTTCTCTACCTCGACTGAGCATGATCCCTCCTCAACAATTCCCTGTTCTCTCCCGCCGCCAGATGCTGGCCCGCATGGGCGGCGGCTTCGGCATGCTCGGTCTCAGCGGAGCCTTAAATAATGCCGGCATGCTTTCGGCATCGGAAATCCCGGTGGGATCCCCGCACTTCGCGCCAAAGGCGAAACGGGTGATCTTCCTCATGATGAACGGCGGGCCGTCCCATGTGGACACCTTCGACCCGAAGCCCGCTCTCGCCAAACACGAGGGCGAGACGCCTGACGGAAAAGCGGGCAAGAAGACCAGCGGCTACATGCCCTCCCCCTTCGAGTTCAAGCCGCGTGGACAGTGTGGCATGATGATGAGCGAACTCTTCCCGCAGCTCTCGCGGCATGCCGATGATTTATGTTTGGTGCGCTCGATGCACACGGATCAACCCAACCACGAACCCGGCCTACTCATCATGCAGTCGGGCAACGCCCAACCGGTGCGCCCCTCGATCGGATCATGGATCTCCTACGGTCTCGGAACGGAGAATGAGAATCTTCCCTCCTATGTCGCGATCTCTCCCGGACGCCCGGTGGTCGGCCCGCAACTCTGGTCGAATGCCTTCCTCCCCGGGGAGCACCAGGCCACCGCCGTCGACACCAACACCCTCAAGGTCGACCAGCTCATTGCCAACCTGCGGCATCCCAAGCTCAGTCACGAGGCACAACGCCGCCAGGTCGATCTCCTCGGCGCTCTCAATCGCCTCCACTCCGGGCAACGCCAACACGACGCCGCTCTCGAAACCGAGATCAAGAGTATGGAACTCGCCTACGCCATGCAGGCCGAGGCCTCGGATGCCTTCGACGTGAGCCGCGAACCGGATGCGGTGCGCGATCGCTACGGACGGACGCCTTTCGGCCAGTCCTGCCTTCTGGCCCGCCGGCTTGCGGAGTCGGGAGTGCGCTTCACCCAGGTCTTCTACGTCGATTCAAAGAACAAGCAACCGTGGGACACCCATCAGGATAACGATGGAGGACACCGCCGACTTTGCGCAGATTCCGACCGCGCCAGTGCTGCCCTTCTCTCCGATCTGAAAGAGCGGGGGCTCCTCGATGATACCCTCGTGATTTGGGGCGGCGAATTTGGGCGCACGCCCTACTCGCAAATCGACAAGAAAAAATCCAAACCCGGCCGCGATCATCATCACACCGCTTTCTCGATGCTCCTCGCGGGCGGTGGCATTAAGCCCGGCACCACCTATGGAACCACTGATGAGTTCGGAATGCACGTCGCCGAGAACCCGGTCCACGTCCACGATCTCCACGCCACAATTCTCAACCAGCTCGGGATCGATCACGAGAAGCTCACCTATCGCTACTCAGGCCGTGATTTTCGCCTTACTGATGTCCACGGAAAAGTCGTGCAGGGCATCTTGGGCTGAGCGATGACGGAGAGGTGACAACCTCCGGAACCTGACCTCCGACCGGCAAGGCAGTCCCGGGATTCCCGCCGGCCTTTGGAAAGCAGCTCTCAGCCTCCCGGACGTTCCACCGGATATTTCGCCCGGATGCTCTCCTCGAATTCCCGCTCCAGCTTTTCCCGCATCCGCTGCCGCTCGAATTTCTCAAGTTGTCCGCGCACTGATTCGAATGAGCGTTGGACGGCCGGTTCAAGGGCCATATAGCGTATCAGAAAGACCCCTTCCTGACGGGTAATCACCGTGCTGACCTCGCCCGGATTTTTTATGGAAAAGGCGATCTCCGAAACGGCCTTACTCCAGGCATCCAGCCTACCGCCGCGTTGCATCCACCCGACAACTCCCCCTTTGTAACGACTGGCAGCATGCTCTGAATAATCCACGCTCAGGACAGAGAACCCCTGCTCCGGACGGCTGGCCAGACTCGTGTCCTTCGCAAACCATTCCCGCGCCTGCCGAAGCTTTTCTCGATACCGCGCCAGCCGCTCGGGATCCGGACCGGGGTTGAGTCAGAGGACCGCGACTTGGCGCTTTTCCTCTGATTGAAAGAGCTCCCGCTGCTCGTCGTAGATTTCACCCAGCCGTTCCTCCGGGATCTTGCCCGAAGCCGCTTCCTTCAACCGTGGAAAGAGATCCGCCTCCCGGAGCCGGGACGAAAGAAGCCGGGTAATCTCAGCCCGCATCACCGGATCTGCATCCAAACCAGCATCCAACGCTGCTTGCGCGAATTGCGCGCGTCCGGCCAAGGCATCGAGTGCTTGCTCTCGCGTCGCCGGGTCACGGCGTCCCCCATGATGTTCCCTTAACTCGTGATCCAGATCGGCCTCGGTGACTTCGACTGATCCGACGCGAAGCAGAACTCCGTGGGACTCCAACACCTTGGTCGGCTCCTCAGCCTTCTCACGACAGGAGACCAACATCAGAAGCGCCATCAGGACGCCGGTTATTCGGAGGGATTTCTTCATTCGCCCAGATTACGAATGACCGCCCGGCCCGTGCCACGCTGGAACTGCCAGGTGAGCAAGTGGGAACCCGCCCCCTCCAGTTCCTGTTGCACCGCAACCGAATCTCCGGAAGTTTCCGCCTGCTTCACGCCGTCGACGTAAAAGACCAGCAGGTCATCCGCCCCTCCGTCAGCCACCTCCATCTCGAAATCAAGCGCGCCACCACCCTCGACCTTGGCCGTGATCCAGCTGCTCCCTCCAGCCGGTCCGCCCGTGCCGAAAAGCGCACCGCTTTTAAGATCTGTCTTCCACGTCCCGCTCCCACTGATCCCGAACTGATCCGTTCCCGCCAGGGCGGTGATGCTTCCAGCGGTGAATTGTCCGGCATCCAAATTCATGGTAAGACGATAAAAACTACCGACCGTGCCCTCGGCCAGCGACTCGCCCGTGAACGTCATGCCACCAGGCTGAACAGCCCCGGTGAAGGTTCCGGTGACCTCATTCCAAATCCCCAGACGTCCACTGGACTCGACTCCCCACCGCACATCAGCGGAAGAAAACGCGCCATGTGCCAGAAGTTCCGGACGCCCCTCCACGATCTGGAAGGAGACCTGCATCCCGGAAGGATCCATGGCGGAATCGCGCCCGAAGGCATAGGCCTGGAGATACTGATCCACCATCTCGCGCGGGAGCCCTGCGAGATCAGCAAGGCTGGTCAGATCCCCGCCGGTCGCAGCCTGCAACCAGCGATCAAATCCAGCTCCATTGGCCTCCGCATCGGTGGCGGCGGCATAAAGCACCGCCTCGTTGGGATTGCCCAGCTGATAGCCCACCCGGGAAGTAAGCTGGAACAAGACCACCTTCGGACCATCCGCCAAACCAGCCGCGCGGGCCGCGATTGAAATCTCCCCAAAACTCTGGCCGGCCGCAATGGTAAGCGAACGCGACAACGGTTCAATGTGCACGCCCTCCTCGGCGGTCCCTCCCAGCGCGAAGTCCACCTCCAAAGCCTCGGCAAGATCACCATCCCGGTGAACGCGCACTCTGGCGGGCTGCGCGCTACCCGAGACCGCATTTGCCTCGATCACCTCAAGGATCACCATCGCCTCATCGGTGATCGTGCGCTCAGCCGGCAGTCCTCCGACCGTGTATTTGTAATGCGGCAGCACCGCCACCGCCACCGTCGTCGGGCCGGAAGTGGTGAGATCGGGAACCGGACGCACCGTGAGGGTTTTGCGGATCTCACCGCGCGCAAATCGCACGACCGAACGGCTGCTTGCGTTGACCTCCGCCTCGTCCACCACAAAGTGCCCACCCAAAGCATCTTCAAAAAATCCCAGAGGCACCTCCAACTCCGCCGCAACCCCGTCGCCACTGCGCGTCAGGATCAGAGTGAAGGGGTCATCGAGAGATTCGCGCAAGGGACCCGTCGGGCTACCCGGAGCCAAAGCCACCTGCACCCCGGCCGGGATGCTCAGACCGCCCATGCGGATGCGCCCTTCCACGATAAGCTGAATCAACTCCGTGGCGCCGACCACCGCGTTCTCCAGGACAATTTCCTGCGTTCCGCCACCGGGGTGCTGCACCACGAGGACGCTGTCGAGGGTTGGAATATCCAACGAAAAATTGGAGTCCAGCCGGACGGAGATGAACTGTCGCGCATCACCGGTCTGATTCCAAAAATGGGCCGAAAGATCGATGATGTCCGCCGCCATCTCGAAATCGACAATGCGATCCGTTCCCGAATCCACGGCCCCGAAGACAAACTGGTCGGAGCCCGCCCCTCCCCCGAGGCGGTCGTCACCGGGGCCGCCGGAAAGGATGTCATCGAGCGGGCCGCCGGAGAGAGTGTCGTCGCCATGGCCACCGCGGATAATGTGCGCCTGCGCTCCGTTCGGGCTCAGGGAAATGGCCTTCAATTCAGTGCTGTGATCCCAGATCACCGCACCCCCCCATTTCGACTGCAGGTAGTCGTGCACATCCCGCAGTTTCTGCTCCGGCAGGGCCGAGGGAAACACCAAGAGTTCGTGGATTTGACCGCCAAAAACCTGGTCGATCGGGTCAGATTCACTGGGACTCGCGGAGCGCCGTGCCCCGATTGTTGGCAAGACAGGATTAATGGCCTCGTCGGCGATACGATGTCCATCGTAGGAAAGTCCGAAAACATTCTGCAACACCTGTCCTTCCCGACGGAAGATCGAGGTCACGGTCTCGCCCAAAGTATTCTCATAACCCCGCACTGCCAAACCATCCATCTGGTAGCTCGCCGCGCCCGCGTAGGACACGGCTTGGGTCGTCGGCTCCAGCTTCAAGAAACCACGGTTGGTCGAGAGTAAGGTCTGGGGAGCATCCGCCGAAGCCGCGGCCCGGTAAGCCGCCAGAACGGTGTGATTCCCGGTTGGCAGGACCGCGTCCTGGAAGAACAAGTGCGAGATCGCCGAAGCGGAAAAGTCCGCCGCTTGATCAATGACCATCGGTTGGTAATCAGGAAGGGGTTGCGAAGCATTGCGACCATTGCCGGAGCGGTCGGACCAACTCGCCAAGGGAGTGCCGTCCGCCGGGAGATCCATGCCATCCAACCAAAGAGTCGAGTCATTGCCATCCGTCGTACTTGGGGCTACCACCCGGACCGTCACCGCTCCCGTGACCACTTCCCCCCCATCGTGCCAGCTCATTGGCAACACGAATGCCGATACGGAACGATCACCGTGGCGGACTGTTAAACAGCCCGCATGAAGTTCACTCAAAGCCACCGTCTCCTCGGCACCTGCGAGCAGCGGCACTCCGTCCACCAGAAGCTCAAGTCCCCCACCCTGCGGTCCGGAGACCGAGACCTGAATGTCAGTTGCCGCCGTATCGGAGTCGAGAATGTGCAGGAAAACGCCCGCCTCACCTGACTCGGAAACAAAGACCTCGGCGGTCGCCAGTTGCGGATCGCGGTTGCTCACGATCGGATCGCTGCCGAGACGGAACTCATGGAGATTGCTCCACCCGTCCTCGTCAAGATCCGAGTCGCCATCGGCCAGCTGCGAATCCAATCCGTGCAGCTCTTCCCACCAATCCGGCATCCCGTCGCCATCGCTGTCAGTGCTGTCCCCCACCACCTGTAGGTCGAGGCGATACTGCGCGGCGCGGCTCGCAAAGCTGAGCCCGTAGAACTCAGTGCTGCCGTCCAAGAGCGTCGCGGGCATCCCGTCAATCGTGATATCCTCGATCTGGAAGCTCGTCTCCTGCGCTCCGATCGCAAGGAACTCCCCCAAGCGGGGCGCTTCCGGCAAATAGGCCAACGGCACCTGAAGGGCATAGCTGAACGGCTTGGCCTCCCCCGCTCCGGTAGGACGCAGAGAGGTCTCCAAGACGACGCGGTTCAGGGGGTTCGCCTGATTCACGAAAGTGACGGCCAGCGTTCCAGACTGTAATAAACTGGTCTGCGCCCCGCCCACCTGCCGGACTTCTCCATAGAAGGTGACCGACGAATCAGTGAATCCCAAGGCATGGGCCAGGCTGCTCGGGAGGAACAGGGTGAGGGCGGTGACGAGGAGTGTCTTAAATGTGCTCATGACGTTTGGTTTGCGGAGCTTACTGCCCGTTATGGGAATAGGTTTTGAAGGTGAGTTTGATGTCGGAGACATTCTCCGCGAACTGATCCAATCCGAACTCCGGATCGGCATGAAGTCCGGCTCCGGGAATCACGAGGAGCCATTCCGAGTTCCAAATCGAGCGGCCCACCAGGCGGGTACTCTGCTCGTTGTCGTTCAGGCCATTGAGATCCACCTCGCCGTGATAAATGCGGAAGTCGGCATGGCGCCGCGGAGAGCCGAACGCGCCGTCGAGACCATCCATGGTGGGGATGAACCCGGGAGAAGTCAGGTTGCTCGTATTGAACGTGAAGGGTGTGGGGATGCGGGTGTCATGCACGCTCCACGTTCGCACTCCTGAATCCTCACCGGTGGAGAGCCGCAGGTAGTCGTTTCCGATCGGCACCAGATAGGCACGTGGGGTCGTTGCGAGTCCAATGTCCCCGGAGTCGGGGTAGTCGTCCAAGAAGATCCCGGCGGTTCCGACCCGCGTAGCATAGGAGGACGAACTATAAGCGTGATCGCCGGCTGCGAGGGGTTGCCCGAAGAAGTTCAACCCCGGCTCGATGGCGGTGCGGAAGCGGATCACAATTCCCGGCTGGTCACCGTCGGCACGGCTGGCGAAGGGACGGCAATGGCGCTGGAACTCCGGAACATCCCACAGGTTGTCCACCTTACGGGCCTTCAGCAGTTTCTCCCAGCGTTGGTCACTTTCGGCGGTGCCTCCTGCGGCCAAGGGTGCTCCGATCCGGAACTTCTCGGAACGCATGGAGATGTTCTCATTGGCGACCTGCAGGCTGTTGATTCCCAGTTGGGTCTCGAGAACCCCGAAGTTCGCCTTGAGGGAAGCCAGGATTTCCGCGAGCCCCCCTTGCCCCATCTGCGGTTGCCCGCCGGTCCACAAGCCCAACTGGCGCGTCTTCACGATCTGGTCGAGAAGCTGAGTGGCAGCAGCCGGATGGCCGGGATCGAGACTCGTCTCATAGTCGTAGGCCTTCGCAGTGAGCCAGGCATAGCGGGCCGCGTGATTGAAGGAACTTTGATACTTGCTCATCGCCTCGTTGCGGGAGAGGCGGAAGATCATGTCCTGGTAGCGGTTCTTCTGAACCTTCGCGGCGAGGATTTTGTTGAAGCCCTCGCGCTCCCGCAGGAGGCGGAAGCCCTCCGCCTGTGCGGTGATATATTCCTGCCGTTTCAGCTCGAGATTTTGCAGGCTGATCCCAATGGCATCCCGGAAGGGAACATCGTTGCCCGACAGGGAGACGAGTTCCACGATGAGTCCTTCAAGGGTGGCCACATCCTTGGTCCTCGTCTGGTCCTTCTCGAGGTCACTGATGAGGCGGTCGGTCAGGAATCCGGCCACTTTCTTCACCGCCTCAAGAGTTTTGGAAGTGGTCTTCGCGGCAGTCTGTGCAATCACCGAAATGAGCAGGATCCCTCCCCTCGCCGGGGCCGCAACATCCGTCGAGAAACCAATCGAAGTTGGCAGGGCCTCGGACCCTCCTTCCGCCGAGTCCTCTACCGTTTCCTCAATGATGAGGGCGACCGCGATGGCCGCGTCTTTCGCGACCTCCAGCTTCTTTCGGAGTTCCTTGAGAAGCGTTATCTCTAGGAAGATATCATCACGCCGCTCGATCAGTGCGATCTCGCTGGCGAGGCGGTTGGTCACGACCTCGAAATCCTGCAGGAAGGCGATGTATTCATTAAGGGCCTTCTCGAGAACGATACGCTCCCGGAGTTCCTCCTCCAAAATTCGCTGCACCTTTCCGTAGCTGGTGCGCTGCCCCCAGTCATCCTGAGCCTGGAAAGCGTAGGGCGATTTCTTCCTGACCGGCAACTGCAGCTCGACAACCGTGCTACTAAAGTCCTCGTAGGTGCGGGAACCTTCCAGACTGATGAAGGCCTCCCTGAGTTCCTCTTGACCGACTCCGGCCGTCCCTCCGAATGGCGACGCAATAAACGAGCCGAGGTTTTCGAAGAAACTCCCATAAACGTCAGCATAGAGCCCCTCCATATCAGGGTTGTCCGCGAGACCGGTCGCCTTGGGTAGAAGACTCTTGAAGGTGACCAGTTCGGCCGGGGAATCTTCGGCAGTCTCCGGGACAATCTGGGTGATGGAAGTCCGATCGAGATAAGAAAAGAGCTGCGTATCCGGTCCTTCGTAGCCTTCCGGATAGACCTTCCCGAAACCGATCGTGCCGTCGTAGGGCCGGCCAAAGATTTCGATCAGACGGTTGCGGTAATCGAGATCCTGACGGAAGGCTTCGACGATGAGCGTATCGGTGTCGTCCGCGATTCGATAGAGTTTATTACCGATCTTGGAGGCGAAATCGAGGGTCGTCATGGCATTATTGCCAGCCACCAGAGCCCGGTTGTAAATCTGCTCGAAATGCGTTTGGCCCTGAATGACCGAGGCCACCGTCAAGTTGGTGGGATCAAGGTCGAAGGCGATGGCATCGGAATCGAAGCCGAGCGGATTCGAGCCATTGTTCGCTTCATCGACCGCCGTCTGGATCTCGTAGAGCCCTCCGGAGATCTCCCCGATCTCGTCGATGGCGCCGAGGCGTTCGATTCGGTCGAGGTTCTCCGGGTTGTTGACCGGGGTGGCTGCTGCGGCCTCTTCAGGGAGAATGGCATTTGCCACCATCCAGTCGAAGTAAGCACCTTGTCCGGCGCGGGTGGCCCATTCCGAGACACCCCAAGCGCGGGCCGGGTCGGCACCATCGCTGTAACCCTGCCATTGGCCGTCGGGATCCTGCGTATAATTCAGGCGGTAGGTGCCGCGCACGATATCACGGCCGGCGCGTGCTTTCCCTGCCGCCAACTTCGCAAAGGTCTTTTCGTCGAGGTAATCGACCTCAAGCACATTCTGCATCAGGGAATACAGCTCGGAACGGGTCTTCCAGTTGAAGACCGGATGTTGAAGCAGTTCGTAGTGCATCCCGAGGGCGGAAACAAAGTGACCCCACGAATCGCCGTGCCCTTGCGGGTAAAGAGCCCGCGCATCATCCTCATTGATGAAGCCATCGGTGTTCTCGTCATAGATGTTGTAGTTGACGCTATAGGCCGCTTCTCCAAGTCCCTTCGCGTAGTTCCAGAAGATGCGGTTGTAGACCGGGTAACTCTTGCGGAAGTCGGTGCCGCGCAGGAGGGCCAATTCCTCGTGGAGAAGGTCCGGTTCGAAGTTTTGGAAGGCGTGGGTGAAGGAGGCCACACTGGCGAGGCCACTTGCATCGGTCACCGTGATGGTCGAATCCTGGGCATCGCTGTAGGCTTCGCGGGCCAGGAGTTCATAGAGCACGGCGAGCCGGGTCGTCGCAAGCAGGAGGGCCTGGCCGATGCCATCGGTGCTGACGGCGTTGGAGGAGTTGTCGATCGACAGTTCTCTGGCCCGGGCCAGCACCGTTTCGTAGAGTTCAATCAAGCCAGTGTTCTCAATGACGTTCTTGTCGGGATTGAGGGCGACTTTGCCGGCGAAGGGAGCACCCGCGATCTGGATCTGGCTGCTGTAAACCGCCGGGCTCTCGTTGCCGAAGAAGTCGGTGTAACGTGCTTCGTAGGGATTGATACGGTCGAGAACCCGCTTCACCCAACCCATGACGAGCTGCGGAATGTAGCGCTTACTCCCGTCGGCCTGCAGTTGCGGCGAATTCGCGGCTCCGGCCCACTGGAAGGGAGCGGGACTCCCCGGGGCCCACTCGGCGGCAGGATTGGTGATCTCGAAAGGCACCAGATTCCAGCCGGACTCATCCTTGTGGCGGTAGCGCATGAGGACCAGCTTGTCGACCAGGGTGACATCAGGGCGGCCTTCGAACACGATGCTGTGAAGGCCGAGATGGCGGGCGTTCTCGTCGGTCAAAGCGAGGCGTTCCTGTGGAATGTATTGTTGCCAGAGCGAGTTACCCTCGGAATCTACCTCGGTGAGGCTGCCATCGGCCAGCATTTCCCCCGCCACCACGTCCAGTGGGCCGGCATCGCGAATCCACCACTCATAATAAAGGTCCCCGGTGTTGGCTCCAAAGTCACCATTGTGCTGAAGACTGATTTTCTCACTGAAGGCGTTGGCGGCCTCGATCACCTTAATCGCACCCCGGAAGCGATCCGGAACGATCTCGATGATGTGCAGGCTGACCGGCGCGCCCGCCAATTCGGAACGGTTGTTCTCTGCGATCGTGATGTAGCGCGAGCCCTCAACCGGCGAGGTCAGGAGCTTGGGATTGGAGACGAGCGCGGAGCCCACCCCGAAGCTGTCGAGGTGCACGAAACGGGATTCCTCCTGCGTCGGCAATTCGGAGATGTCGTAGCCCAGTCTCGAGACCTTCGCCGCGATTCCCTGATAATCTACAAAGCGACTGTTAATCTCGCTCCGCAGGGCGGCCTGACCAACGTCGATGTTAAACTGAGAGGAAATTTGCACATCCCACCGTCTCTCCAGACGGCTGAGTTCGCGGGCGAGCCTCTTGATCCGGTCCCGCTCGGCGGCGAGGTTCCCGTTCTCGCCATAAAGGTCCGTGTTCAAACCGATTCGCTCGGTCGCGACGGGCGACTCCTTCATCCCGGCGAGGTAGACTCCGGTCACGGCGGGGTTGGCGGGAGGAGCCTCCTCCCGAATCAGAGTCGGGTTCTGCGATCTGTTGTGGATTGCGGTGATGGCCTTGCTCCAATCTCCCGTCGTGCCGAGCGGCAAGAGACGGGCCAAATCATCTGCGGTGATGACATTTGGCTCCAAGGTATTGATGGGATCCGGGCCGGAAGTGAGATCGGGATCCCCGCTGTCCTTATCATTGAGAAAGCCGCGGAAGACAAGCTTCTCGGCAAGGGAGTCAAAGTAAAAGCGCCGCTGGAGAGAACCCGGAAGTTCCTCAAAATACCAGCGCTCGGCGACCACAAAGAGACTGGAGCCAGCTGGCGAGAATCCGGCTGCGGCCATCTGGGCCACCGTGAAGGGAGCCTCATGACGATCAAGGGGACGAATGATCCGAGCGGAATAATCGTCCACGTTGTTGTCGCCGATGATCATGGTGGGAGTGGCGACGTCATAGACGATTTCGGCGGCACTCATCGCAACCAAAGCGGGCAAGCCGTTGGACCCGGGGTTCTCGTTGAAACTTTCGCCCCCCTGGTAGGTAAGAGTCTCCCCGCGCTTCAGCTTGGGATAGCTCGTGCGCCAGAAGCTCTGATAAACGACTTCGGCGGGCTCCAGCGAATCGCCAATCCCCGTGAAGGCGCGCGTCCCGTTCTGCTCATCCGGAACCCAGGCCACCGGAGTCCCGGGTACGGTGTTCGGAAGGAAGAAGTCGCCGCGGAAGGGATAGAAATATTGATAGAAGAATCTTCCGTTTCCGGAAACCACCCAGGGGTTGCCGGAGTCGTCCCTCCAGAGGGTCCGCTGGGTCAGATGGTTTCCGCCGCGGGCATCGGCCATCGCGACGTTGCCGATGACAAGGTTGAGCGGATAGGGAGGAATGAGGAGGTCCCCTGCCGCCACCGGATAGGAAAAGCCGTAGGCAAAATCATGGATCTCCTTGGGATCGATGGTCAGGAAGCGGTTCTCAGGATTCGCGGCACTCTCATAGGCGAGTCCGGCCGCAGAGTTCACGAGGGCATCAGAGGGACGCGGAAAGTGAACCTTTCCCCCGGGTCTCGTTTTGAGCACCTGGTAGGCCGCCATTTCCGGATCCCCCGTCTCCAGGTTGTTGACCTGCACCAGCACCCATGGGTCCGAGGTGAAGCTCGCAAGGCTGGCATTGATGTCCCGCTGCAAGGCAAAGGCTGCCAGGGGCGGGTTATTGGGAATATCGTCGCCGAGATTCTTGATCTTTAGGGCGGCACGATTCGACGGAGCCACAAGCGCGTGCTCTTCATTCAAATTCCATCCCGCCAAGCTGAGGTCCGGTTGATTGTAAATCTTCAGATCGGAGAATTTTTCGAGGTCAAAGATCGTCTGTGTCCGTCCCTTGGTATCCACCCCTTCTGAACCGACCCGGCTCGCGATATAGATCGCCTTGTCCCGGTGAGGTCCGAAGGTCGGAAAAATCACCTCGTCGTAAGCTGCGGACTCGTAGGGCCAGGCGACATTGGGGTGCTGCTTCCGATCGAGCAAAAAGAGATTCTGATAGTAGGCCACCTCGAGGCGGGCGTTGGCCGAAGTATAGAGCTGACCATGGTTCACCGGGAAAATGGGACCCCAGCCACCGACCTCGGCATCGCGGGTATAGAGCTCCGCATTGTAATTTGAGACGCGGTTGAGAACGTATCCGCTCCCCCCGAAGCCTGCCTGATCGAGGGCACTATCGAGACGGGTCGCGACTTCCTGGATGTCGACCCGGGCCCAAGAGCCGGCAAAGGGCGTGACGAGACCGGGGTCCACCGGTCCGATTCCAACGTTCAAATAAGCGCCCCCGCTGGCCTGGAACGAGCCCTCGGTGGGCTCCTCCTCGAAGGAAAAGCGAAGCAGGGCATCGGAGCCATCAACCTGGGCCGTGCCGCTGGTCTTCAGGTCGAGGAGTTCCTGGCCGGTCAACCAGGGATCATCGCGATCCGAGAGTTCATAGATCCGCAATTCGTCGAGTTGCA
Source organism: uncultured Verrucomicrobiales bacterium (assembly GCA_913060685.1). Classification (GTDB taxonomy): domain Bacteria; phylum Verrucomicrobiota; class Verrucomicrobiia; order Verrucomicrobiales; family Akkermansiaceae; genus SW10. Next base: position 14,427 of record CAJXVQ010000008.1, on the reverse strand, counting down.
ACTGGCTGCGGGGATCTGCTCCCCCACCGAGGCGCAAGGACGCCTCACTGAGGCCGGAGTCGACTTCCGAGAAAATCGCAGAGGAGGAACTCAGCACTGATCCCTCTTCCCGGCGAAGGCCATCCACATAGAAATTGAGGAAGGTCACTTCGATGCCGAAGAAATCGTCGGTAAAGGCATGAATGACGTGGTGCTTCCAAGTCGCTCCGCCCGTCGTGAACGGATGAGTCACTTCGATGCCGAAATAGTTCGCGGTGAGAGTGGAGGTCTCGGCATTGAGAGTGACGGTGAGATCGTCGTTGCCGGTCGCCACGATCGTGACCAGTTGTTCGGCGTCGGCCCGCAGACCTTTCCCATTCAACCAATAATCGATCACAAAATTTGTTCCCGGAGCGATCTCGCGGTCCGGATCTTCGCGCAGAATCACCCCAAAAGCCCCGTCAGCCCGCTGATCGGGCCCTTGACGATTGCCACCGAGTTCGAGCCCGCGCCGTCCCAGAACAAGCTTGGGGTCATCCGGAAGAAGGGGCGTGCGAACCACGGAATCAACCACGCGCACTGCGAGTTGTTCCTTGGTGAGATTCCCATCGGCCACTTCATTGGCGTTAGGCCGAAAACTGTAAAGGAGGACACTGCGTCCCGTTCCGACCGGATTAAAGGACTTGCCTGGCGCACCCTCATCCACCGAGGCGTCTGTGACTACGTCCGTGTAGGTAAGTTCCTGAAAGGCCCATTCATCGGTGTTGTCGAGATCCAGCTTGGTGGGCGGTCGACGTCCCTGCACCGGCTCGAAGAGGTGGTTGTAGTGGGCTCCGGGACCGGCCGGGAAGTCGGTCCCCACCGCGGCGAGATTCACCGTCGTCTTGTAGAAGAGGGGAACTCCTCCCCCGGGCGGCGCAATCGGCACTCCGGCCGCATTCACGTAGACCGGATTCCCGTTGGCGGTCGTGGTGGTATCCCGGAGGCCCGAAAGCAACTCCAGTTCCGAGGAAAGCGGCACGGCCATCTCGTTGGGATAGTCGCTCACAACTTCGATCCGGTATTTGGTGCCGGGATCATCCTTGTCCGGCCACTCGATCATGTTACTGCCCGGATGGACCGGGAAGAGCTTTTTGCCAACTTGGTCCCAGCGCACCGGATTGCCGGTGGTCGGCCCTTCCGGGGGAACGCCGAGGGGCAGCAGAAATTGCTCGGAAGGCCCGGCCATGCTCAACTCGCCATCCTCGCACAGGTGCGGCACAAGATAAGTATTCGGGGTGGAGGGATCGAAGGATAATCCAAGCGGGATCGTGGCCCGGAATACCGTTGGTTGATAGACCCAATGGACTTCGGTGGGCGCGATGGCCTTGTCGATCTTCCAAATCCTCGCGGTGCGGGACCGACCCAGGAAATCATTCAAGGTGGTGTCCTTGAGACCCGAAATATTGGTCCCCAGTCCGCCCGCATCTCCACTCGGCGCAGCCGGAAAATCGACCATCGTCTGGCAGCGGTCAAAGCTTCGATAAAAGGCCCCCACCTCGACCGGCGTATCCAGATCGATCCAGTGCTCGTTGAAGGGGGCGAGTCCAGGGATGACCTGCCCGTTAATGGATTCATCGACACCCGTGGTCGCAGGGTCGTCCTGGTAGACACGGATGAAGGATTGCCCGGCAAAGAGGGTGGATCCATCCGCGACATCGCCCGCGGCGTCGAAACGATAGCGCACCTGCCCCTTCCACTGCCACTTCACGCGGAGCCAGTCGTCGATCGTGACCGTCTCGGTCACGAGGCGGTTGCCGGTGTCGCCGAGGGCAATGGGACCTTTGTTGATGCGTAGAACGTCGCGGGCAATGGCGGGAAAATGATTCCCTCCTTCGACACCGGTGGAGCTTCCTCCTATTCCTTGGTTATATGTATAAACGAGAGGAAAGCCTCCGTTGTTCGAGCCCTCGCTCTTAGCGTGGTTGATCAGCTCCGCTTCAGTGACGGCAGATTTCCAAATTTTCAAGCTGTTCAGGGAGCCTTCCAGACTCTCGAGCCGGAGGTAAGTTTCCTTCGACGTGGCCCGATAGGTCGTTCCATCCACGCGGGTATCACAAATCCCTTGCTGCAGCGGGGTCTGCCGATTGTCGCTGATCGGCCCCCGAAACACACGCTGCCCGTCACGGTAAATCGTAATGACCAAGTCATCGAGGACTACGGCCCAATGGTGCCAGTCGAAGCCAACCAACGCCGAGGGCACTGATGCAAGCTCGCGAATGGTCGCGATCCGGGCGGTATTGGTGGCGGGGTCGCTGTCGGCAGTCGATATATCTTGAACAAAGAACTGCCCGTCTACGCGAACCCCGAACTCAATGCCCAGTCGCCCAAACTCCTCGCCCGTGGTGCCCCAATATGCCGGGGCGGAGTCTTCCCTATAGAACGAGTAGAAGAACTGATCACGCTTGCTGTCCAAGCGCCTGTCGATCTTACCCCAGAATGCGATGGTGTACTGATCGGAGGCCTCCGAAGGTGGCGAGCCGGATGAAGCCGAATCGAAATAGACCCCAGTGGAGGACTCCCGGAACTTCCAGTAAGAGTCGCCGGGTCTGTCCAGCGCTGGTCCTCGCACGTTCTCCAATCCATAAGACTCAGCAGAGAAGCGACGCCCCGAGATATCGAGTCCGAGCGTGTCGTTGCCGACGGTACGATCGACGGAGGCACTGAACTCCGTATCCTTTGATACCCAATGACGCCCGGTGACGGGAAGAGGGTTTCCGACTCCATCCCCTGGATCGGGCAGGGAACTACCCGTCGTGGTCTCCGCTTCAATGAACACTGCGTATTCGAGCTCCCAGATCCATTCGATCCTCAAGTCGTCATCAACCGTGGCGAGAAAGCGCAAACTGTTTCCTTCAATCTGCTGCGCGGCCTGCGTTCCGCCGCCATTGATCGAATAACCGACGTTGCGCACCCGGTAGTAAGCGATCTTTTCCTTTTCAGCGTCGGTGGCGTCATCGTCAACGGTCGAACCGCCGAGCGCATCGAGTTCTTCGAAGTTGCGATTGAGATAGACAAATCGGGGTGCATCAAAGGTTTGCTCCGTTCCCAAGAGGACATCGATCGTGCCGGCCCGAGGCGTGACCTTTTCCGGGCCGTATTCCGACTTCACCGTGATGTCGAAGGCGTGGAGCGAGGCGGAGGTCAGCGCACAGATGGCGAGGACGACGGCGGTGAGGAGTAGTTTGGAAGAGGATCTGATCATGGCGATGCGAAGGAAAACGGTTTAAGAGGACGGGATTCAGGGTGCGGCGTCGAGGGCGGCGGTACTGACGCGCTGGAGGGTAATGCGGCCGGTAAGTTCGAGGGTGGATTTGGTCAGCCCCTGGACGGTTTCGGTGTAACGGCCGCGCAGGTGCCCGGAGATCCCCTGATCGGAGTCGAAAACGATGCTGATTTCCCGCGTGATGGAGGGGCCCTTGGTATGACGCTGGTGGTAGGCGTGGCGGAAAGGATTGGTGCGGTGGAAGGGATCGAGGGTGAGGCTGCCGGGAAACGTCGAGACGACCTTATCGGGGCCGATCGCGCCGCTCATGGGGAGCTTCAAGCGATAAGTTTCCTTGAGGGCCGGCGGGCGGATGGAGCGGAAGAGGAGGTAGTCCTGAATCGCAGCTTCATCGACGGCATTGCGATCAGCATAAAGGCCGGCACCACTGAGCCAGGTCGTGCTCGGGCTGCTGGACTCCGCCACGATCATGTCGACGACGTCGTCTTTGGTGGGATCGATCGGGGCTTCGGACTGAGCCGCGATGCTGGTGTCGCGAGGCATGTCGTAGGCCACGGTCTGGAGTCGGAGGCCGACCTTTTTGCCGTTGCGCTCCTTGACGCCTTCAAAGAACGGGATGCGGTCCTGCTTCAAGACGAGAACCGGGATCGACTCGATCTCCGCATTGGCGGTCTTGGTCTGCATGATCGTGACTTGATTGAGGAGGGTGACGGTATCGCTGCTATCAGAGTGGAGGAGAATACGAATCGGGGCAGCCGAGGCCGCGGTCCGGACCGGGGCTCCGTTCTCCACGATGCTGGTGATGGCATTCACGCTGACCTCCCCCACCCAGAGACCGGCCGCACTGTCGAGACCGGTGAGCGGAGTGGTGTCGTTGGAAGGCGGCACATTGGTGCTTCGCGCCGTGATTGGCAGCCAGACCTTGGTCCCCGGGGTCCCGGTGGTGAGTCGATAGAGATTGGTGCGATCTTCCGGACGGTTGATCCAGCTGCGCTTGGCTCCAAGGGTCAGAACATTGGTGGTCCCGGAGGCGACCGTTTCGCCGAGCGTCGAGGATCCACCCACTCCGGCGGTGCTGTCGATCTGACTGCCTTTGGAGTAAGCGAGGGTGTTGGGGGTGGGAATGACAACGTGGAGCTGCAAATCCGCGGCACCACTCAACGGATCGGGAGAGATCAGGTCGAGTTCCGGCACCGCCTCACTGCCCCCGCGGTTGGTGAAAACGAGCTCGGAGAGGTCCAACTGGAGCGTCGTCGGGGCCGGGCCAACCGCGACCGCATCACCCGGACCGCCGAAATTGAGCTCTCCGGTGATGGCATGATCAAAGCCCACTGAGACCGGTCCCATGTAATCGGAATTGCCGGAGGAAAAAATCCAGTAAGCCCTGCCATCCACCACTGGGTCGGCCGCCGTGACGACCTCCCAGTTTCCATTCGTATTCAGCCCGTATATCCGGGCGACCGGATGGGTCTTGGCGACGGGAGCGAAGAAGTCGGTGAAGGAGATCGTTCCGTTGATGCCAAAGCCCACCAAATTGTAGCGATCCGCGGTCCAGGTCGGTCGGAAAAATCGAGCGGTGCCGGAGGTGACCGGAAAAACGAAGGGCGAGGGACTGGCATTCTCCACAAACACGAGGTAGGGGCGATTGCCGAAGATCAGGGCAAGGTTGTTGGAGCCGGAAGGATCGATCCGTTTCCACTGTTCCCATTCGGCTTGATTGAAGCTCGAGATGGTTCCGCCGGTGTCGGGATTCGCGGCGAAGAACTCATTGAGTCCCACGAGCGGCTTGGGGGTGACGACAATCTTGATGTCGTTATTGGTGAAGACATCCTGGGGAGGCCTGAGGTCACCATTTCCATCCCGCGGCTCGACTTCCAACCAGACGGCATTCCAGCCGTTGGAGAGGGTCACATCCTGCGTGGCGGTTTGGGCACGGAGGGCGGGCCCGAGCAGGACAACTGCCAGCGCAAGGCCAACTAGAAATTGCGGGAGGGTAAAGTACGAACGCTTCATGGATCTTGGCGGTGAGTGGGTCATGGTTGGATCCGGTCAATCCGGAGGCGAAGGAATTTGGAAATGTCGGCACCACTCGCAATCGAGGCCTTGATGGTCTGCGTGGCGATGTCCTCGGCGAGGATCGACTCCCCCACTCCGACGGAACTCCAGTCGATGAGATCGGTGGACCATTCGACCTCGTAAGTCAGGTCGGTTGCGTCGAGGTTCTTGGTGTAGGTGAGGGTGAAATCGTCACCGTCCTGCCCGGCCTGCGGAAGTCCGTCCCGGGAGGCGAGATTTGGATCCAGGCCGAAGGCATACTTGAGGAGGTTGATCACGCCGTCGTCACTCGGGTCCGCCAGCGGTCCGGCAATCAACGGGTCATCGGAATCACTTCCGAAGTTCTCCACCTGCCATGAGGCGAAGGTTGAAGAATCCTCCTCCCGGATGATGTTGAGGTTGTAGGTCCGCGAGGCCGTCCCATCTTCGGAGATCACCTCGATCGCGAACGGATTATCCCCGGCCTTGAGGTCGTTGACAACGGTGGCAAGACCGGACTCGACTTCGCGGAGGAAGGCCCCGTCTTTGTAAAGGCGAATGGAGGCATTATCACTGGCGGCGGTCGGCGTGATGGAAGCCATCGCCATGGCCGCAAACGGCTGAGCGTAGCTGTAAACACAGGGATCAAATCCGGGCACCGGCGTTCCGTCCACCGTCAGGAGCGTAAGTTCGGCGACGTTATCCAGGGTCAGGAAGCTGGGATACTGCGCCGCGCCCGGACTGAAGGAACTCCCCCCTCCGTTACGGGCGATGGCACGGTAGTAGTAAATCGTGTTCGGATCGAGTCCCCCGACCGTGACTTCCACTTCCTGGGGGCCAGCGTCGGTAAGACCGGAGGCGGCCACCACAGTGCGCGCCGAGAGGTCAATCTGACGGATTCGGTGGTTGCCCTTGTCCGCGATGAAAATCGTTCCGGACGGGCTGATCGCAACACCGGCCGGGGAGGAGAACTTGGCGACCCCCGCAAGTCCGTCGTCTGTTCCGGGAGAACCGAAAACCCCCGCCACGATGCTGGGCGCGCCGGAACCAGGGTCGGCCGGGGTCACCGCGATGATATGATCACTGCCATCCGTAACATACACCTGGCCCGAGGAGTCAACCGCGATACCGGTGAGATCCACAAAAGTCACTCCGCCAAGGAAGGCAACGATCGTTCCGTTGGAATTGATCCGGGTGATCGCGCTCAGGTTCATTGTTTCCCGAAACTCCGCCACAAAGAGACTGCCATCGGCACCCACCGCGACGTCCCGGACGATCTCGAAACTACTGTTGACCGTCGTCACCTGCCCACCCGCGATCTTCCGAACCCGGCCATTGCGGGAATCCGCCACGAAAAGGGTGCCGGTCTGATCGACATCGACTCCGGTCGGATGATCGAAACGCGCCGCGCTGGCGATTCCGTCGGTAAAGGACGCTCCCCCGAACCCAGCCACCGTGATCACCTCCCCGGCGGGGCTGATCCGGCGGATGCGATGATTCAAGGTATCGGCGACATAGACGTTGCCGAACTGATCGACCGCGAGGCCTTCCGGAGCATTGAACTGCGCGGCGGCCCCGAAGCCATCGGCATAGCCCGCGACTCTCGATCCGGCCAGCACGGTGCAATCACCGGTCACCGTGATTTTACGAATGCAGTGGTTGAGGGTATCCGCAACGAAGATGTTGCCGAACTGGTCGGCAGCGACGTCGGAGGGCGAGTTGAAGTTCGCCCCCGGACCACAACCATTGGCAAATCCTTGGTCCGAACCCGACTTTGTGAGAACCTCCAGAACCCCCTCGAAGTCTTCAAATTTCGAGAACTCAAACGCCACCTCGGTGGAACTGCCCAAGGGATCGACATCGGCACGGAAGGTGACATCGGTAGCAAGCACCTCGTGGTGCGCGAGATTGGTGATGGCCGGCGGGGCGAGCACTTCGCCGATGACCTCAAACGCGATGGCATCCTCATCCTGATCGTTACTGCTGATCAGAATTTCCCCGGCAAAGGCCGACGCGCTGGCACTCTCCAGAGTCGCGGTGAAGGAAAGTGAGGCTCCCGCAGCGATCTCCGTGCTTCCAAGTTCGCCTGCCGCGACGGTTCCCGTCCAGGTTGCCGAGGAGAGTGCCAACCCTCCCGACGCCGGGCCCGAAAGGGTGACGCTCGTGATCTGGAGCGGTGAGCCCCCGGTGTTCTCAATGGTGTAAACGCGATCCACCGCGAAATTGAAGGGCGCAGTTCCAAAGTCGATCACTTCTCCCGGCGTCAGAAACGGTGCGGAGTTATCCGCGCCCTTGTGCACCACAATCTCCGACTGTGGGGTCGTGAAGCTGAGGATTTCTCCCCTCACCTCGTGGTTCCGGCCGTTGATGGCCACCGCGCGGTAGTAGTATGTTCCGCCCGGCAGAAAGAGAAACTCGCTCGGAGTGGCGGCGACAGCCTGGTCGGCGTTGCCGCCCAGCTTGCCGACGATCTCGATGGTCGGCAAGGCGTCCCGGCTGATCTTGCGCAGCGCCGAGTGGGCGTAACCGGCGATGTCCCTCGCGCAGAGGACCTTCTCCTGCTGGTCCTCCTCGGAGAGCGTTGCTTCATCCGGAAAAGGTACCGTGCCGAGCCAAGCCTTCAGCTCGGTCAGCTTCTGCCCGGCGGTGAGCTCGGCTTCGGTCTTGTCGATGACTTCCACGCCATTGCCATCAAAGATCCGGACATGGAGTTCGGAGCCGACCAAGGCGATCACCACGAGAGACTCCCCTTCTGTCGGAAGATCATCCGTGCTGGCCGCCGAAACAAGCTGCAGCGAATGGCGACCTCCCTGGGTCACGAAGAGATTGCCGGAACCGTCCAACGCGATGCCGAGAGGCTCGTGAAAGCGCGTGGTGGATGCGGGATGCAGTTCTCCCACCGGCGAATCGAGGAGACCGGCCAGACCCGATCCGACCACCGTGCCAACCTCGCCGTTCGTGGCGATCCGGCGCACCAAGTGATTGTCCCGATCGGAAACAAAGATGACTCCATCCGCATCGATTGCGAGACCAGTGGGTGCCGCAAACTCGGCACCAGCGCTGGCGCCATCGGCGAAGCCTTTCACGCCGCTGCCCGCAACGGTGACAACACTGCTGCCGGGGGTGATGGTGCGAATGCGGTTGTTCCCCGTGTCGGCAATGAAAAGCTTGTCGTCGATGTCGACCGCCACCCCCCGGGGACTCGAAAACTGGGCACTCCCGGAGGCGCCCTCGGCAAAGCCGTCCAGCCCTGAACCGGCCAGGGTGCTGACGACCCCGGCAGAAGTGACCTTGCGGATGCGGTGGTTGCCAGAGTCGGCCACGTAGAGATTCCCGGCACTGTCGAGCGCGATCCCACAGGGATAGAGAAAGCGAGCCGAGGTGGCCACCGGGCCAAGACCCGGGCCGTTCTGGAACCCGGCTTCACCCGTGCCAGCAAAGTCGGACACCTCTCCCGTGTTCAGATTGATGGTGCGGATGCGGTGGTTGAACTCGTCGGCGACGTAGAGGGTGTCGTCGGTGAGCACATCGGGAGTGTCGTTATCATCGTAAGCGAGACCGGCAGGATGATCAAAACGGGCCACGCTCTGCGCCCCCCCGTTCGCGCCCGCAGGTCCCTCGCCATAGGTCGCGAGTATGGCACCGGAGGCATTAAACTTCAGGATGGTGTGGGCCCCCTTCGCCGCGTTTGCGACATAGAGGTTTCCGGCTCCGTCCTCCACCACCCCGCCCATTGCGGCAGAGGCCTCACTCGTGAGGGTGCCCACCCGGAGGGGTCCGGCGAGACCCGGGTCGGTGGAATACTCGAAGTAAACTTCGGTGGGACTGTCCTTGGGATTGAGGGTGGCATTGAGGCGGGCCGAGGTGGAACTGAGGACGTCGGCCGCCTCGGTCACCACCTTGGGTGGATCCACCAATACGAAACTCTGCCCGAGCTGCTGGGTTTCCATGACCCCGGACTGGGACATCCAGCGGAAATAGTAGGTCTCCCCGGGATTCAGGCCGTGATCGGCAGCAATAATCGTGGCACTGACATCGGTTCCCGAGCTGACCCCGGCAACGACCTTGATCGGGTCAACCGCAATTCGGCGAATGAGATGGTTGTGAGTATCGGCCACGATAAGGTTGACCGTGGGGTCCAGCGGATCGCCCTGGAGGTCGATCGCGAGGCCGGCCGGACAATTGAATCTTGCGACGGTGGAATTGCCATTTGTGCTGCCACTGCTTCCGAGGCCCAGTCCGGCCACCGTGGTGACCACACCGCCGGTGTTGAGCTTGCGGATGGCATGATTGTCCTGGTCGGCAATGTAGAGATTGCCCGTGGGATCCACCGCCAAACCGACCGGTGAACGGAAGGTCGCGCTGAGCGCCGTGTCGTCTCTTTTGCCCACGTCGCCGCTGCCGGCAATCGTGCTGACCTGATCGGTGACAAGGTTGATGGCTCGAATCCGTCGATTGTCCCGGTCTGCCACGTAGAGAATGTTTCCACTGGGGTTAAAGGCCAGTCCGGCCGGAAACTGGAATTTGGCCACCCGCGTAAACGGCGAGATGTTCCCGGCGGCACCGTCGGCCCAAGCTGCCGACCCGGTCCCCGCCAAGGTGCTCACCACTCCGGTCGGAGTGACTTTGCGGATCCTGTGGTTGATGGAATCCGCCACAAAGATGTTCCCGTCGTCGTCCACCACCAAGCCGTGGGGATGGCTGAAGCGGGCCACCGTTCCCGCGCCATTTGCCGTGCCGGTGGATCCGTTTCCGGCGAGGGTGGCGACGGTCCAGGGCAGTCCCGCCACTGCCGGCCGGGTGAGCTTGCGAATGCAGTGGTTGAAGGTGTCACCCACGTAGAGGTTACCGTCCGGACCCACCGCCACCGCCGCGGGCACCGCGAAACGGGCCGTTCCTCCGGGACCATCGACCAGTCCGTAGACACCGGTGCCGGCGATTGTGCTAACCTCTCCATCCGGAGCAATCATGCGAATCAGGTTGTTGGCGGTATCCGCCACAAAGAGGTTGCCGAAGTCATCCTTCGCCACTCCCGAGGGATAGCTGAAGGAGGCCGTAGCGCGTGGTCCGTCCTGGTCCCCGATCGATCCGATTCCCGCCACCGTGTTCACGATCGGACGGAACCCCGGGTCACCCGAAATCTCAATCTTCACTCCAGAGCCGGTCAGGGCTTGGTCCATCTCGGAATAAACGGTGAGACCGTCCAGGTTGTAGCTGCCCGCGGACGCTTCATAGGCCCCGAGGTCGAGCCCTCCGATGAGGACACGCTCAAGCCCCCGCTGATCGAAGAGAGCTGTGGCACTGGAGATGACGCCGGAATCGATCGCCGGACTGCCCGGCAGGAGCATCATGGTCGGGGTCGCTCCACCGTTGTTGCCAAGAGCCGCGATGACCGGGTCCAAGATCCCGAAGCCCCCGCCGCCAACAAGAATCCCGTCCGCGGGAAACTCCGCACTCACTGAATCGTTGTCACCAATCAGGTTCGCTTCCTCGATCTCAATCGAGGACGAACCGGATCGGTTGAGATCCGGACCACTCCCGCCGCTTGTGTTTCCGGCGACCAGGGAGTTGGACATCGTCAGGGTGCCGGAGCCCTCCAGAAACAGACCTCCTCCGTTAAGGGTCGCGGTATTGTCCGATATCGTCGACTGATCGATCCTGAGCTCTCCGCTATTGACGATCGCGCCACCGTTGCTCAGGGCAGTGTTTCCGGAAATGGTGCATTGGTGGAGACCAAGGGAGCCCCCATTGTTGATGCCGCCACCACTCCCGAAACTCGTGCCTGAGGTCCGGTTCTCGTCGACGGTGCTGTTGATCAGTTCGAGCGTTCCGCGATTGTCAATTGCCCCTCCTCTATTGTTGAGCTGATTACCTCCGGTCAACCGAACCCCGGAGATCCCAGCGGTGGCGTTGAAGTCGATGAAAATAATGCGTTGGACGGCGGTCTGCTTCAAGGTCACCCCGCGCGGTATGAAAAAGTTTCCGAACCCGTCATCCTTCTCCACGACCACCCCCGACGCGTCCACCAGAGCCGAGGCGTCGATGAACTGGTTCCGCGTGCCTCCCACCGAGAACGCCGTGGTCAGAGTGATCACGTTATCGGTCGGTTCAAGATTGAAGAGAATTCGCTCCCCGGGATTCACGAAGGCGTTCAGCCTGTCCCGCAATGAATCCGTGCCGGTGCCGCCGGAGGAGTTCTTCACCAAGCGCACCACCCCAGCCTCGACCGCGCCGATGTCCGGCACCGCGCTTCCGACGCCGTTCGCTTGGATTCCCGCGATCACCCGGGAATAGCCGCGCTGGTCCGTCGTCAAACTCGTCGTCCCGCCCGCATCGATCGCCGGCGAACCCACCAGCGGAGGCATCGTCTGTGTCAACCCACCGTAGTTGCCGAGAGGGGCCAGCCGCGCATCAATCGGCAGGGCAGTCGTCCCGATCTGATCGCCTCCAACGCCATCGATGAATCCAGCGGCGTTGCTGCCATCGCCGATCAGATTCCCGCCGAGAGATGAGGTGCTGGAATTATGGTAAATGTCATTTCGCGCAGCGGCACGATTCCCCGCCACAAGAGTGTTCGAAAAGGTCAGTGGTTTGCTAGACCAGATGCCGCCTCCGGTTCCACCGGATGTATTGGCCGAGACCGTCGAGTTCGACATCGTCAGGCTGATGGCCTGCCAGTTGTCGACTCCTCCCGCGTCCGACTCAGCCGAGTTGTTGGCGACCGTGCAATGGATCATCTCGAGGATCCCGCGGTTTTCGATGGCTCCTCCATATCGCCCGCTGAAATTGTATGAGAACGTCGAATTCAGCAGGGTCAGAGTGCCCAGGTTGTAGATTCCCCCGCCATCCTGGCCGGACGGAGTGAAGCCGTTGGAAACAGTGATGCCGGCCATCGTCACGCTGTTTCCCCCGGCAATGTTGAAGACCCGTGAAGATTGGTTGCCGGAAATCGTGATGCCCTGGGGCAGGTCGAAAGCCTTGAGGGAGAGGGATTCATCAATGAGCAACTCCCCGCTGGTGAGGGTGATGGTGTCCCCGGAGAGCGAGGGGTCCACGATGATGGTGTCTCCAGGAGCGGCGTCGGCGATCAGTTGGCGAAGCGAACCGGCGCCGCTGTCGGCAAGGCTGTCCACCACCAATGGCGGGCGGATCTCCACATCATTTCCATCTCCACCGATGTAGGTGATGTAAAGGGCGGCGCCATTGATCGAAACCAGGCTTCCCTCGGGAAGACCTTCGAAGCTGCCGCTCACGGGGTCGGTTCCATCGTTGTTCACGAGGACAAAGGACTGTCCAGCCAGGGGAACAAAGCTGCCCGAGGGGGTCAAGGTCGCGCTGCCGAGGTTGACGGTGCCGTTTACCTTGAGTTGATCGTAGTCGGTTCCGAGGCTGGCTCCGTCGATCTGGATTTGCAGGCTCGAACCACCGGCGAAGGTAGTGCTGCCATTGACCGTCAGGATTCCCGGGGCGGCCATTCCCGGTGCCACGGATCCACCGGAGTTTACGGTCAGCACCCCGAGGACTGATCCGGTGGTGGCCGTCGCGTTTCCGCCGCCGAGCGTGCCGGAGCCGTTCACGGTGACCGGTCCCACTCCGGTGGCACTTGCTGCCGGGGTGATGGTCTCGTTGGCGTTCAGGACGCCGCCGGAAATGGTCGAGCCTCCGGTATAGGTGTTGGCATTGCTGAGCGTTTGAGTTCCGGCTCCAGTCTTGGTCAGCGAAATGTTGTTGGTGCTAAGGCCATTTGCACTGTCCGCGCCAATGATGCCACCGAAGGAAGAGTTCCCGCTCGCGGCGTTGATGGTGACCTTCTGGATCGGTGCCTGGTCCGTTGCGAGGATGGTGCCCGCCACGCCGGTCAGGCCGGCCATCGTCACTCCAAGAACGGTTTGTTCGCGCAGGTAGACTTTTCCGGACTGGAGATCGAGGGTGCTGGCATTGGAGAAGACGTTGTCTTTCTCCAGCCACAGCGTCCGGTCAAACCAAAGTGTCGAGCCGCCTGGGGGATCGAAATTGACGGTTGTTGTTCCGGAATTGGTCAGTGATCCGGAGTAACCGGATTGCAGCGTGAAATAGCCCTCGGATTGCCCGGTGAAGAGCACCTCTCCGCCCCCGCTGATCGACTGAGTTGTCAAATGGGTGGCATCGGCATTCCGCGAGAACTTCAGCTGAGCCCCGGGGGCGACCGAGAAACTGCTGCTGCCCAGGCTGGTCGAACTGTCGTTGTTGCCAATCTGCAGGGTGCCGCCGCTGACGGTGGTCAGGCCGGTGTAGGTGTTTGAGCCGGACAGCGTCAAGGTTGCGGTGCCGGTCTTTTCGAGGCCATTGCTGCCGGAGATCCCTCCGGCCACGCCGGAACTGTTGATCGTGACCGCATTCGCCAGTCCCGTGGTGTCGATCGTGAACGCCTTGTTGAGCGGAAGGGCGGTGGAGGTGAGGGTGATGGTCTGGTTGTTGAGGACGGCGTCGAAGGTGATCGTGCTGACAAATGGCGCGGCGATCGCTTCCCGGAGAGAGAGGCCGGATCCGGGAACCACATTATCCTCGTCCGTGGCGGTCGTCACGATGGTGGGCAGGAATTCCACCGCTCCGATGTCGAGGACTCCGCCGATAAAGCGCGGTGCACCCCGCTGATCGGTTCCACCCGGATCGGTGCTGCCGGCGGCATCGATGGCGGGAGAACCGGGCATCGGAGGCATCGTCAGTGTCGGGCCACCGTAGTTGCCGAGCGGGAGGAGGAGCGGGTCGATCTCGGCGCCGAGGGTGCCGACAAGATCGCCGTTAGAGTTGGGGGCTCCGGCCGGAAATGCGGTAGTGACCGTGCTGTTGTCGCCAATCAGGTTGCCGCCGTTACTGACGAGGGAGGTGGCGCTAACTTGAGCGATATCAGCACCGCTCGAAGACATGTTGCCAGCGACGATGGTATTTTCGATGGTCAGGGTTCCGGCTTGGGTACGGAGTCCTCCGCCAAAGGTATTGGCGGTATTGCCCGTCACGGTGCAATTAATGAGGGTCGTGGGCACATCGAAGCAAAAGATCGCACCTCCAAAAGCCGAGCCGCTCGAACCATCCGCGGTATTGCCACTCAGGGTGGAATTACTGTCTCTTATACACATCTGACGCTGCCGACGATCTACTCTGTGTAGATC